>JANMBW010000071.1:0-20741 GCA_031360565.1 Polaromonas sp. | reverse complement strand
ATTAGCGACTACCTGTCAAGCGTTCAGGGCGATGGCAGCCAGGCGCTGTTCCCGGGCCAGGCAAACGGCCGTTTCATCAAGGTGCAGGACCTCCGCTATGGCGAGAATGCGCATCAGCAGGCGGCGTTGTTTCGTGATCTGCACCCGGCGCCGGGCTCGCTGGTCACGGCCAGGCAACTGCACGGCAAGGAGCTGTCTTACAACAACCTTGCCGACGCCGATGCCGCATGGGAATGCGTCAAGGGATTTGTCGGCCCGGCCTGTGTCATCGTCAAACATGCCAATCCTTGCGGAGTGGCTACAGGGGCCGACGGGCTAGAGGCCTACAGCAAAGCCTATTTGACCGATCCGACTTCTGCATTTGGCGGCATCATCGCGTTCAACTGCCCGCTGGATGGGCGCGCTGCGCTACAAATTTCGAAGCAGTTTGTGGAGGTGCTGATTGCGCCCAGCTTTACTGACGAGGCTCTGGCGGTATTTAAGACCAAGGTCAACGTTCGTATTTTGCAGATTGACCTGCCTCCTGGAGGCGAGACGGCCTGGAAGCAGGGCCGTAACGCGATCGATGTCAAACGGGTGGGTTCGGGGCTGTTGATGCAGACCGCGGACAACCACGAACTGGCTGCTGAAGATCTGAAAGTCGTCAGCAAACGCCAACCCACGCCTGCCCAGCTTCAGGATTTGTTGTTCGCCTGGAAAGTAGCCAAGTACGTGAAGTCCAACGCTATTGTTTTCTGCAAGGACGGCATGACGCTAGGCGTGGGCGCTGGTCAAATGAGTCGGATTGACTCCGCGCGCATTGCCGCTATCAAGGCGGCGAATGCGGGTTTGAACCTGCAGGGGTCGGCTGTTGCGAGCGACGCCTTTTTCCCGTTTCGCGATGGACTCGACGTGGTCGTCGATGTCGGCGCAAGCAGTGTCATTCAGCCCGGAGGCAGCATGCGTGATGAGGAAGTGATTGCCGCTGCTGACGAGCGAGACGTGGTGATGGTGCTATCGGGCGTGCGCCACTTCAGGCATTAAAATGGCCTGTAGCTCAATCAATACCCTGGTAACTTGCTACTAATTTAGTAGCACAATCAATTTACTTGCCAGCAAAGAAAGCCGATGCGGCGGCAACAGTCGCTTCGATATCTGCAGCCGAGTGTGCAGCGCTGACAAAGCCCGCTTCATACAGTGCGGGTGCATAGTACACACCCTGGTCCAGCATGGCGTGAAAGAAGCGGTTGAATGCCGGGCTGTCGGTGGTCATGACGGTGGCGTAGTTCTGCGGCAGCTGGCCGAGCAGGAAAAAGCCAAACATGCCGCCTTCGCTGTCGCCGCAAAACGGTACGCCGGCCTGGTTCGCAGCGGCGGTCAAACCGGCGACCAGCTCGCGCGTGCGCCGACCCAATGCTTGGTAAAAGTCCGGCTTCTGGACCTCGCGCAAGGTTGCTAGCCCGCAAGCCGTGGCTACCGGGTTGCCCGACAGGGTGCCGGCCTGGTAGACCGAACCCATTGGAGCAAGTTGCTCCATCACGGCGCGGGTTCCGCCAAATGCAGCTAACGGCATGCCGCCACCAATCACCTTGCCCAGCACCGTCATGTCTGGCTTGAAGCCAGGAATACTTTTGGCATAAACGCTTTGCGCGCCGCCAAGGGCCACGCGAAAGCCGGTCATCACTTCGTCAAACACCAGAAGCGCGCCGTATTGGGTGCACAGTTCACGGCAACGCTGCATGAAGGGCACGCTGGCGCGCACAAAATTCATGTTGCCGCAAATGGGCTCCATCATCAGGCAGGCGACTTCGCTACCGTGCAGCGCAAAGGCTTCTTCGAGCTGGGAGATATGGTTGTACTCGAGGACCAGGGTGTGCTGAACCACTTCGGGCGGCACACCCGCGCTGGTGGGGTTTCCAAAAGTGGCGAGGCCGGACCCAGCCTTGACCAGCAAGGCGTCAGCATGGCCGTGGTAGCAGCCCTCGAACTTGATGAGCTTGCTGCGCCCGGTGGCGCCGCGTGCCAGTCGAATCGCACTCATGGCTGCCTCGGTGCCCGAGCTGACCAGCCGCACCATCTCAATCGACGGCACCAGCTTGACTATTTCTTCGGCCAGTTCGACTTCGCGTTCGGTCGGCGCGCCAAAAGAAAACCCTTGCAGCAGCGCCGACTGCACCGCCTCCAGCACCGCAGGATGGCCGTGTCCGAGGATCATTGGGCCCCATGAGCCGATGTAATCAATGTAGCGCCGATCGTCTGCATCCCAAATATAGGCACCCTGGGCACGCTGGATAAAACGCGGTGTGCCACCGACTGCCTTAAAGGCACGAACCGGCGAATTGACACCGCCCGGAATCAGCTTTCTGGCACGCTCGAACAGCGCCTCGCTGCGTCGGGTGTCAGGGGTCGGTTTAGTGTTTAGTCGTTCCATTGGGAGGCAAATCAAAATAGGGCTTGGAGATCAGGGCCGCGTCGTCGGTGGGATGGTCTTCATCCACTGCATCTTCGGCGTCATCTTCGCCGGCATCATCGACATCGGTCTGTGCCCAAAACAGCCGGTCCGGCACGATATGCCCCATGCCGGGGTGAAAGCCCGCGTCCAGGCTGTGGTCCAGATAGGTCAGTGCTTCGGAAGTGGCGGTTTGCAGGTCGTTACCGTTGGCCAACAGGGCTGCGAGGGCTGCAGAAAGCGTGTCCCCCGCACCGGCAAAAGTAGCTTCAAAGCGTTCAAACTTTTCGCTGTACAGCACTGCTTGCGGAGTGGCCAGCACGTTGTCTATGAATTGCTCGGGCAGCGGAATGCCTGTGACCAATGTGTAAGGTACGCCCAGTTCAGCCGCAGCCTTGGCGATATCTTTGGCCGATGGGTTGCGATCACCCGACCAGTCCGGCAACAACCAGCGCCAGAGACTGCTGTGGTTGCCGACCAGTAGGGTGGTTTGCGGCAGCATCAGCTCCTTGAATGCATCGAGATAGCTGTCAATCTCGCTTTCATCCCACCAGGACAAATTGGGCATGTAGGCGATCAACGGTACATCTGCATAATCCGAGGCGATCTCGGCGATGGCACTGATGTTTTCGGGGCTGCCGACAAAACCGACCTTGATGGCGCCGGCTGACATGTCTTCCAGGGCGGTACGCGCCTGCTCTGTGACAGCTTCTTCATCCATCGAAAAATGATCGAAGATTTCGGCTGTGTCCCGCACGTAGGCCCCGGTTACCACCGCAAGCGCGTGACCACCCGCAGAAGTGATGGCGCTAATGTCCGCGGTCATTCCCCCGGCGCCACTGGGGTCGCTGGCATTGAAGCTCATCACACAGGCTGGCGACTCTTCACCGCCTTCAGTCTGCATTTTGCGGCTGTCCAGAGAAGGGCTAGTGGGGTTTGACATGAACGGCGATTTTTCCCTGTACGCGATAAGCAACACAGCCTCGGTACAATTGTTGCATTCTATGCGAAGGCAACTTAAGCTGTGACTCAAACTACGACCTGGATGTGCTTGATCTGCGGGTGGATTTACGACGAAGCGAGCGGTGCACCGGAGCACGGCATCGCTGCGGGAACGCCATGGGCACAGGTACCTATGAACTGGACCTGTCCAGAATGCGGCGCCCGCAAGGAAGACTTCGAAATGGTTGAGCTATGAATAGTGGCGGTGGCGATGAACCTTTCACCTTGAGGGGCCCGCGGCGTCGCAACAAGGGGAGCGATGGCAGTGAGCACTAGCAGTTCCGGACTCAAAGTCTTGGTCATAGATGACAGCAATACCATCCGGCGCAGCGCCGAAATATTTCTCAAACAGGGCGGTCATGAAGTGATGCTTGCTGAGGATGGCTTTGATGCCTTGGCAAAAGTCAATGACTACCAACCCGACCTCATTTTTTGCGACATCCTGATGCCGCGGCTCGATGGTTACCAGACCTGCGCGATCATCAAACGCAACGCCAGATTTTCAGCTGTACCTATCGTGATGCTGTCCTCTAAAGATGGCGTATTTGACAAGGCCAGAGGGCGTATGGTCGGCTCGCAAGACTATTTGACCAAACCTTTCACAAAAGACCAGCTGCTGCAAACCGTTCGCGAGCTAGGCAACACAAAACAAGGAGTTAGTTGATGGCGATTAAAAAAATTCTGGTGGTTGACGATTCCAAAACAGAATTGATGTACCTGACGGATCTGCTCGTCAAAAGCGGGTTTTCCGTGAAGACGGCTGAAAATGCGGAAGACGCCTTTCGCCGCCTGGCCGAAGAAAAACCCGAACTCATCCTGATGGATGTGGTGATGCCTGGCCAAAACGGCTTTCAATTAACGCGCGCCATATCGCGCGACCCGCTCTACTCGGACGTTCCGATCATCATGTGCACCAGCAAAAACCAGGAGACCGACCGGGTCTGGGGCATGCGCCAGGGTGCACGTGACTACATCACCAAGCCAGTGGACGGCCCAGAGTTGATGGCCAAGATCAAAGCCTTGGGCTGATCCGGTTCAACGACCCCAGACATGGCGAATCGACAAGCCCTCAGAGAATTACAGAGCCGCTTAGCCGAAAGGTTGCAGGTCGCACGAACTCAGGGCGTCGCGCCTTCGTGGCTGGCCGTTGAAGCCGGTGGAGCCAAGTATCTTTTTCCGATGAGTCAGGCTGGCGAGATTTTTCCCTGGGGCACGATTCAATCCGTGCCCTACACGCAAAACTGGTTTTTAGGGGTCGCCAATCTGCGCGGCGGCCTGTTTGGCGTCGTGGACTTGGCCGGTTTTGTAACGCAGCAAAGCGCTCCGCCCAAGTCAGAGTTGGCGCGCAAGGAATCCCGCCTAGTGTCCCTCAACAGTGCCTTGGACGTGAATTGCGCGCTTCTGATTGACCGCTTGGCCGGTCTGCGCAATCAGGAGGCCTTCAGCGACTATTCTGAAAAGCCAGCCGACGCCCCTGAGTTTTTTGGCAACCGCTATGTGGATGCCAATGGTGCATCCTGGCAGGAAATCAATCTGCAATCTCTTGCCCAGCAAGCCCATTTTTTGACTGTTGTCGCCTAGCGCTCAACGTTTTTCTCCAGAAGGCTTCCCATGTCTGCTATCGAAAAAATCCAGAATCTTTTTAAAACCAAGACTGCGCAACACGAGGACAGCATGGACATGGCCTCCCTTGGCATTCCCTTGGACCCCTTTACCTCGCCTGCAATGAATGGACCAGGGGGCAGTGCCTCCGCAGGATCCTCGCATGCCGGTGAAGTCAATTTCACGGCAAGCCGCATGGCCGGAATGGACGAGGCGGGCAGCATCGAAAAACCGGACTTACTCAAGCTTCCCCTTCTTGGCAGCCGCACCATTGCACAGCACCAGCGCACGCTTTTGATTTTGCTGGGGCTATCGGTGCTGGTGCTGGCCGTCGTGGCTTACCGGGCCTTGAGTCAGGCTGACGCGGTCGCCCAGCAGGTCGCTGCGACAGGTCAATCCCTGATGCAGTCTCAGCGGCTTGCCAAATCAGTCTCTCAGGCACTGGTGGGCAGCGCCCAGGCTTTTCCAGATGTGCGTGAAAGCGCGGGCGTGATGGCCAAAGCGGTGCGCGGATTGAAGGCAGGCGATCAAAGCTTGCGTCTGGAGCCAGTGAGCGACGATCTCCTGGGTGATGTTCAAAAGGTCACGCCCTTGATGGAACGGGCCGAGAAAAATGCCACGATTGTGTTGGCGCAAAAAGATATTCTGACCCAGGTGGGTAGCGCTCTGCGCACGATTAACCGCCAGTCCTCTGACCTGCTGGAAATAGCTGAAACAGTGTCTTCCCTGAAGCTTCAGCAAAATGCGGCGCCGGCGGAAATTTCAGCCTCTGGCCAGTTGGTGATGCTGACGCAGCGTATCGGTAAATCGGCCAATGAGTTCTTGACGATGGAGGGCGTGAGCCCGGAGGCCGTTTTTCTGTTGGGCAAGGATTTGAACTCCTTCAAGGAAATCGCGCAGGGCCTGCTGGAGGGCAGCTCCGATTTGCGACTCGCTGGCACCAAAGACGCGCAGACGCGTGAGCGCCTCAACAGCCTGATGGCGCTCTATGAACAGACGCGCGTTCAGGCGGGTGCAATTTTGGGCAATTTGCAGGGCCTGGTGTCGGCTCGCGAAGCCCAGTCGTCCATCCTTGTGGACAGTGAGCCGCTACGCCGTGGCCTGGAAGATTTGCAGGGCAAGCTGTCGTCGAAGTCCGGTCTGGGTACGGGATCCGTCATTGCGCTGGTGGCGGCTGCCCTGTTTGGCCTGACCTGTGCAATCGGCATCGCGCGCGTGCAGTTGCAGGACAGCCGTCAGCGTCAAAGTGTTGCAGAGCGACAGCAAATCGAAGCCCGTGGTCAGGAGCAGGACGCCAAGCGTGTCAACGATGCCAACCAGGCGGCCATTTTGCGGTTGATGAATGAATTACAGACGGTGGCTGAAGGCGATTTGACGCAAGAGGCGACCGTGACCGAGGACATTACGGGCGCTATCGCCGACTCTGTGAATTACACCGTGGAAGAGTTGCGTCAGCTGGTCGGCAACGTGCAAAACACGGCAACCCGCGTGGCCCAGACCACCGCGCAGGTCGAAAGCACGTCGACAGAGTTGCTGGCAGCGTCGACCGAGCAACTCCGGGAAATTCGTGAAACCGGTCAATCGGTGCTCGACATGGCTTCCCGGATTAACGAAGTGTCGACCCAGGCCCAGGAGTCTTCCAAGGTGGCGCGCCAATCACTGAATGCGGCCGAGTCTGGTTTGCAGGCGGTGCAGAACGCCATTGGAGGTATGAACTCCATCCGCGACCAGATTCAGGAAACGTCCAAACGTATCAAGCGCTTGGGTGAGTCGTCGCAGGAGATTGGCGAGATCACCGAGCTGATTTCCGACATTACCGAACAGACCAACGTGTTGGCGTTGAACGCCGCCATTCAAGCGGCATCCGCCGGTGAAGCAGGGCGAGGCTTCTCGGTGGTGGCTGAGGAGGTGCAGCGCCTGGCCGAACGTTCGGCGGATGCGACCCGGCAGATTTCGGCACTGGTGAAAGCCATTCAGACCGACACCCAGGACGCTGTGGCGGCTATGGAAAGGTCCACACAGGGTGTGGTGGAGGGGGCCAAACTGTCCGACAGCGCGGGTACGGCCCTGTCTGAAATTGACCGGGTGTCACGGCGCCTTGCTGACCTGATTGAGCAAATTTCCAATTCGGCGACACGCGAAGCCGAATCTGCCAACGTGGTGGCAGGCAACATCCAGCATATTTTTGCCGTGACAGAGCAGACCGGAGAGGGCACCCGATCCACGGCACAGCAGGTGCGTGATCTGTCTCGCATGGCTGAAGAGCTCAGGCAGTCGGTGTCACGCTTCAAAATTGCCTGACTCGCCCAGACGACCTGTACTGATGAGTGCGCAACCGTGAACCTAGCTGTTTGAATGGGTCCGTTACTTATGCAAGCCAACCTCCCGAATCCAAGCGCTGCTGACCAGGAAGTGCTGGTCAACGACCTCGGGCCCCTGGCCTGGGTGCTCGATGAGTTGCGCAAGTCCTTGGATGGTGCTGCCAAAGCACTCAAGCGCTTTGTTCGTGAGGCGGAAGCGGCACGCGGCTCGGATCTGGCCGCGCTCGACGCCAGCCACCTGAGAATTGCCCGGCAGCAGTTGCATCAGGCGGTGGGTGCTCTCGAAATGGTGGGTCTGGTTGCACCGGCACTGGTGCTCAGGTCCATGGAAGCCGCTGTTCAAAAGTTTATCCAGCAGCCTGAGCAGTGCAGTCCGGAGGCGGCCGGCAAGATTGAGGTGGCCGGCTTTGCCCTAGCCGAATTCCTGGAGGCCGTGTTAGCTGACAAGCCCATCTCGGCAGTCTCTTTGTTCCCCCAGTACCGGCAGGTCCAAGAGCTGGTGCGGGCGGACCGAATTCACCCGGCCGACCTTTGGTCCTACGAGTGGCGATGGTTGGACCCGTTGGTGAACTCCCCGTCTGTGCCGGAGCCCAGAGGCTACGATGACGGCGCACGCGCCATCCTCGACCGGTCTGTGCTTCTGATCATGAAAGGTCAGTCGGCAGAGGCGTCTCGCAATTTGATGGAATTGAGTCTGGGATTTGCTGCCGGCCAGACAGACCGGCAACCCAGAGTCTTCTGGAAAATTTCGGCAGCGTATTTTGAAGCGCTGGCCCACGACCTGCTGCCAGTGGATATTTACGTTCGGCGAGCTGCCTCGCGAATTCTTCTCCAGTACGCGTCCTTGAGCAAAGGCGACACCGCCATTTCCGAGCGGCTGCTGCAAGACTTGCTGTTCTTCTGTGCGCAAGCAGTTTCACCGCAGGGTGTGGTCACGCCAGTGTTGGCGGCGGTGCGTTCATCCTTTGGCTTGAACCGTTTCAAGCCTGTCGATTACGAATCCGTTCAGTTTGGCCGGTTTGATCCGGCGCTCTTGGGGCAGGCCCGAAAACGCATTGTCTCTGCCAAGGAGACCTGGTCGTCTGTGGCGGCGGGCGATAGCAGCAAGTTCAAGCTGGTGGTTGATCAGTTCAGTCTGGTATCGGATTCACTGCGCAAGCTTCACCCGGCGAGCGAGGCCCTTGCGCAAGCGCTCTCCCGCGCCGTCGAAGTTTCTGCCGGTGCCGGCCAAGTACCGGCCCTTGGACTGGCAATGGAAGTTGCCACGTCAGTGCTGTACCTCGAAGCGGCTTTGCATGACCTGGATCCGAACGATCCCCGCCTGGGCATGCGCACGGCACACTTGGCCGAGCGCTTGGAAAAAGTCAGTAAGGGGGCAGAGTCACAGCCTCTTGAATCCTGGATGGAAGATCTGTATCGGCAGGTCAGCGACAAGCAAACCATGGGCAGTGTGGTCGGTGAACTGCGGGTGAATTTGGGTGAGCTTGAAAAATCACTCGATCAGTTCTTTCGCAACCCGCTGGACAAAACGGCCCTGCGTGATGTGCCAGTGCACTTGTCGCAGATGCTGGGCGTGTTGTCGGTGTTGGGGCTGGATCAGGCCGCCCAGGCGGTATTACATCTGCTGGATCTGGTGGGGCATATGCAGGTCACCGAGGTCGATGTCCAACAGGCGCGCGAAGCCGGCACCTTTGACCAGATCGGCAACAACCTGGGTGCGCTGAGCTTTTTGATTGACATGCTCAATTACCAGCCTGCACTCGCCAAAAAGCTTTTTGTTTATGACGATGCGAAGGGGGAGCTCAGGCCCCTGATGGGTCGTACCCTGAGGCCGGATGACGACCTGGCGCCGGTGGCATCAAGCCAGGATCTGCTTGCCGAACAGGTCAGTGCGGTTGTTCGAGAGGCGAGCGACGGCGTCTCCAGCGAAAAACTTACTGGCAAACTGGAAGCGCTGGCAACACAGGCCGCCCTTGCAGGCCAGGCCGAGCTGGCGCAATCCGCCATTCATGCGTCCACCGCCGTAAGCGGTGACGATGAGCGGGCAACCGCGAGCGCCCTCAGTACGCTGGCGGACTCGGTAGCGCCGTTTGCGGCTGCCCCGGCTCCCCTGCCTGAACCGGTTGACTTTGAAGAAGACGATCTGCTGGACATCTTCCTTGAAGAAGCGCGCGAAGTGACGGGCAATGGCCAGCAGGCTCTCGAACTGCTGGCGACTGATCCGGGAGACATCGGTCAGTTGACTGTTTTGCGCCGCGTCTTCCATACGCTCAAAGGCAGCGCGCGGATGGTCGGGTTAAACGAGTTCGGCGAAGCTGCATGGTCAATGGAGCAGCTGTTCAACACCTGGCTGGCAGAACAAAAGCGGGCAACTGAAGAATTCCGGTCCTTGACTGCCAGTGTCTTGAGCGGTTTTGCGGCCTGGATTGAAGACATCTCGGCCAAAAGCGATGGCGCCTGGACTGCCGCGAGTTTTCACGCCAGTGCCGACGCCATGCGAAACGACGGCACTCTGGTGCCATGGGTGATGCCTTCTGTTGTCCCCGAACCTTTGCCAGAGGTGGTTGCGCAGAAACCTGAACCGCTTGAATTGCCGGCAGTGGAGGCCAGTGAGAGTGCGGTAGCGATGGTCGCGCCGGTCGCCGAACCCGATCAGCTGATGACCACGGGGGCGTTCGACTTTGTTGATTTCACGCTTTCACTCGACGCCGAACCAGACGCTCCAACCATTGCTGAGGTGACCCCACCCGAGCTTCCGTCCCTGACTTTGGCGGACGACTTGCTTGGCTTCGAATTCGACAGCCTGGCGTCTTTGCCGCTAGTCCCCGAAACGGCGCCCGTGTTGCCCGTTGCGACGGTCGAACCTGCGATAGAACTATCTGAATTGTTCCTGGATCAACCTGAAGCGGAACTGCTCAACCCGACTGAAGAATCCATCAGTGAGGTTGTCGACTTGTCGGCGGCCGACTTTGATGCTCACTTTTTGCGTCAGGCCGAGACCCCTCCGGCCGAGGCGGATGCACTGGTGGACGACATGGCGTCGCCCCTGTCCGAACCCGTCAGGGTGATTGGTTCGCTGCGCATCAGCATCCCCCTTTACAACGTTTACCTCAATGAGGCAGACGAGTGGTCCCGCCGCCTGGCTACCGAGGTATCCGAGTGGGCCATGGAAGCCAACGAGCCCATCGGGGACTCCACGGTGGCGCTGGCGCATTCTCTCGCGGGCAGTTCCGCCACGGTCGGTTTCAAGGCCTTGTCCGAGATCGCGCGCGCCCTGGAACACGCGCTGCAGCTCTCGCAGGCGCACCACAGCCGCAGAGTCGCCTCATCCTGTGCAGATTTGTTTGTCGACGCTGCCGAAGATATCCGCCGGGTGTTGCACCAGTTTGCAGCGGGCTTCCTGAAGTCACCCAATGCCAGTTTGCTGGAGCGACTTCGCCAACTTGAATTTCCCGATCCGGTCTCGGCCTTTTCATCCGAAGAATCCGGCTTTGACGCTGGCGGACCTGCCGCCTATCCGGTTGATTCTGGCAGCGTCGAATTACAGATGCCCGTGGTATCGCCCGAGCCTCTGCCAGGAAGCCGAGCCCCTGCGCCTGTACTGTCGAGCCCGCCGACCCTTGCAGATGCTGCCCTAGAGGCTTTCCCGGACGATAAAGACGACGAGATTGATGCCGTCGATGCGATCGATCCGGAGCTTTTCCCGATTTTTGAAGAAGAGGCAGCAGAGCTGATGCCGCAGTTGGGTGGCGCCCTGCGGCAGTGGTCATCCCGACCCGACAACAAGGGCGCGCGCATGGAAGTGCTGCGCGCCTTGCATACGCTCAAAGGCAGCGCACGCCTGGCCGGAGCTCTGCGTCTGGGTGAAATGGCCCACCGGATTGAGTCCGAAATTGAATACATGGGTTCAGAGTCCGCTGCTGGAACGGACTTCGATCCCCTGTTGACACGCTTTGATGCCATGGAGCACACCCTGGATGGGCTGCGCAAGTCGGTGTCGATTGACGGTGTGGTGCCAGCGCCCGTCGCAGCCGCGCCTGAGCCGGCGCCTGTGGCGGTTTCAGCGAATGATTCGGTGGCCGCGGCTGCAGACCAATCGACTCCGTTCAAGTCGGTTTCCGAGTCGGGCCGGGCCATTATTCCTGCGCCGCAAACCATGGTCATGCAGCCGCTTCGGCAGGCGGCCACCGCGTCGATCCGGGTGCGCTCGCAGCTGCTCGACCGCATGGTCAACCAGGCAGGCGAAGTCATGATTACCCGCTCCCGTCTGGAAGTTGAATTAGGTCAGCTGCGGGGCTCGCTGGTCGATATGAGCGACAACTTGAACCGCCTGAGGCAACAGTTGCGCGACATTGAGCTACAGGCTGAAACCCAGATGCAGTCAAGGATGGCTCAAGCCAAGGAACTTCAAGCTGGTTTTGACCCGCTGGAGTTTGACCGGTTTACCCGCGTCCAGGAATTGACCCGCATGATGGCCGAGTCCGTCAACGACGTCGCGACCGTACAAAGAACGCTACAACGGACGGTTGAGGCAACCGAGGACGACTTGATTGCCCAGGCCCGGCAAACCCGCGAATTGCAGCGTGACCTGCTGCGCACCCGCATGGTCGAATTTGAAGGCATTTCGGACCGTCTGTATCGCGTCGTCCGGCTGGCTTCCAAGGAAACTGGAAAACAGGTGCGACTGGACCTGCTCGGGGGAACCATAGAGATGGACCGCGGCATGCTTGACCGCATGACACCCGCGTTCGAACACCTCTTGCGCAACTGTGTCGCGCACGGCATTGAAAGCCCTGCCCAGCGGGCCGCAGCTGGAAAGGACCCCATCGGGCTGATTACCGTCAATTTGCGGCAGGAAGGCAACGACGTTTCAGTAGAGTTCAGCGATGACGGTGCTGGTCTTGATCTCAAGCGGATTCGCGAAAAAGCCGTCTCTCTGGGACTGCTTACGGCGGGTCAGTCGCTCAGCGACCACGATGCCGCCAACCTGATCTTCATGCCTGGCTTTTCTACTGCTGCCCAGGTCACGGAACTGTCTGGTCGCGGAATCGGCATGGACGTGGTTCGCGCCGAAATCAACAGTGTCGGCGGCCGGATCGAGATTACTACCGTAGCCGGTCAGGGCACTGACTTCAAACTGGTGCTGCCCTTGACGACTGCTGTGACGCAGGTGGTGATGGTGCGTACGGCCGATTTGTCGGTGGGTGTGCCGGCCAACGTGGTAGAGAACGTTCGCCGAGTCACCGCCAAGGAATTGCAACAGGCCTACAACACCGGTTTGCTCGACGTCAACGGCGAGGCTGTGCCATTTTTCTGGTCGGGAGCCTTGCTGCAAACCTCACGCCGCACGGCCGAGGCACAAACCAAAACGACGCCAGTGGTGGTGTTTCGCAGCGCAGCGCAGCGGGTTGCCCTGCATGTGGATGAAGTCTTGGGTAACCAGGAGGTCGTGGTTAAAAACCTGGGGCCACAGCTGTCGCGATTGCCGGGACTTGCCGGGATGTCCGTGCTGGCGTCCGGTGCAGTCGTGCTGATCTACAACCCGGTGGCGCTGGCGTCGGTCTATGGTGAGCAGGCGCGCGGCCTGAGTGCGGACCGCGCCGAGCCGCATATGCTCGAGTCGCCATCCCACGTCGTACCCAAACTGACAGGGATGGCCCCTGCTGCGCCACTCGTACCGCTCATTTTGGTGGTCGACGACTCGATTACCGTGCGGCGTGTGACGCAACGCCTGCTCCAGCGGGAGGGTTACCGAGTGGCCATGGCCGCCGATGGCCTGCAGGCCTTGGAGCGCCTTCAGGAGGAGCTTCCTTCCGTCGTGCTTTCAGATATCGAGATGCCGCGCATGGATGGTTTTGATTTGGCGCGCAATATTCGGGCCGACGCGCGTTTGAGTGCTTTGCCTATCATCATGATCACCTCGCGGATTGCCGGCAAGCACCGCGACCATGCCAAGGAATTGGGTGTGGATCATTACCTGGGCAAGCCCTACTCGGAAGAGGAACTGATCTGTCTGGTGCGGCATTATTGCAAGGCAGAGACCAAAGTTGCTGCATGAAAAGCGGTTGTGGCCCTTGAAGAATAAGCGTCGGTAGCTATAAAAAGTATAGCTAAACTGGCGCAGGCTTTTTGACCACCGCGTAGCGTTCCAGCGTAAGTGCACGTGCTTCGGCATGGTCAACCACCGGCCAGGGATAGTCTTTCCCAAGTTCGACACCCGCTTCGGCCAGCTCCAGGGGTTTGGCCAGCCAGGGGTGATGCAGGGCGGTGGTGGGTAATTTTTTCAGCACTGGCAGGTAGCGTCGAATGAACTTTCCGTCGGGATCGAACTTCTCGCTTTGGCTCACAGGATTGAATATCCTGAAATAAGGTTGGGCATCACAGCCGCTGCTCGCGGCCCATTGCCAGCCTCCATTGTTCGATGCCAGATCAAAGTCGTTGAGTTTTTCGGCAAAGTAGCGTTCACCCCAGCGCCAGTCAATACCCAAATCCTTGACCAGAAAACTGGCCACCACCATGCGAAGGCGGTTGTGCATATAGCCAGTTTGGTTGATCTGGGCCATGGCCGCGTCGACCAGAGGGTAGCCGGTGCGGCCTTCACACCAGGCGGCAAACAGCGCGTTGGCTTCGGACCCTGCCGCCCAGTCAATCCGGTCGTATTCCGGCTTGAACGCATGGTCGGCCGCATGCGGGAAGTTGCTCAGTATCTGGGCATAAAAGTCGCGCCAAATCAGCTCGCTGAGCCATACGCCGGCCCCCTCGTCACCGTCTTTTTGCAAGGCCAGGGCCTGGCGCGCCAACTTTCGGATTGAGACGGTGCCAAAACGCAGGTGGACGCCGAGATAGCTGGGCCCTTTGACGGAGGGGAAATTACGGGTTTCGTGGTACTCCTTGATGCGACCCAGGAATTCCTCAAAAAGCTGCTCGCCACCGGTGGAACCAGTCGGTATCTGCAGATTCCGCAGATTGGTACGGTCAAAACCGAGCGACTCCAGCGCCATCACACCGTGCCGGTGGCTTGGAGGCATTTCGGCAAGCGCTGCAGCGTGCTTTTCTATCTCATAGGGAGACAGGTAATAGGCGTCCACTTTTCTCAACCAGCCGTTTTTATAGGGTGTGAATACGCTGTAGGGCTTATTGGTCAGGGTCAGTATTTCTGATTTCTCAAAAATGACATGATCCTTGAAAGTGTGGAATGCCACGCCCTTCGCGGCCAACAGGGCTTCCACCTCGGCATCGCGGGCAAGGGCCTGCGGCTCATAGTCATGGTTGGCGAACAGGGCATCGACTGAAAGCTCAGTAGCCAGGCGTGCAATCGCCTGACTCGCAGTGGCGTGTTCAACCAGCAATCCAGCGCCCGAGATGCCATGCCTGCTGCCAAGTTGCTCGAGCTGGGTGTCAAGGTCAAGCAGCGATGCATGAATAAATTCAACCCGTCGGTCTGCCCGGGGCAAGCTGTCAAGAATGTCGCGGTCGAAAATAAACGCACAGAAAACTTTGCCGCACGATTTCAGGGCGTAATGCAGGGCGGCGTTGTCTTCGACCCGCAGGTCGCGCCGGAACCACATCAACCCGGCCTGGTATTTTTTGGTCATGCGCAGCATGGTAGCCAAACTGCGAGCCGCCGGTTTGCGACGAGCCCCGGCCGGGAAAAGTTTGCGGCCAATGGTTTTCGGTCAGGTATGCGCAGAAGCATCAGGCGTAAAATCAAATAATGCCGCTCGAATTTGCGCCGACCAATTTCACGCATCACTTCCTGATTGCGATGCCCGGACTGAGCGATGAGGCTTTTGCTAAAAGTGTGGTCTACATGTGTGAACACAGTGACCGTGGCGCGCTGGGCCTGATCATCAACAAGCCCAGCGATATCAATCTCAAGCGACTGTTCGACAAGGTTGAACTGCCTCTGCACCGGGAAGACCTGGTCCAGTCACCGGTTTTCCAGGGTGGTCCGGTACAAACTGAACGGGGCTTTGTGCTGCACGAAGCCATGATGCCCGGCCATGAATCGGTCTATGCGTCGACCATGACCATTCCCGGTGGGTTGGAGATGACCACATCCAAAGACGTGCTGGAAGCGCTGTCAACCGGCGCCGGGCCGCGCAGGATATTTGTCTCGCTGGGTTATTCGTCCTGGGGCGAAGGCCAGCTTGAATCTGAAATTTCGGACAACAGCTGGCTGACGGTGGCCGCCGACCCTGCAGTGATTTTCGACACCCCGGTTGAGCAGCGTTATGACCGCGCCTTGTTGCTGCTGGGTCTTCAAAGCTGGATGCTTTCTCCCGAGGCTGGCCGCGCATGAGCGTGGGTGACCTGTCGTCCCCGGCCACTGGCCTGCAAACTTTTCTGGCTTTCGACTTCGGTGTAAAACGCACCGGCGTAGCCACCGGCAATCTGCTCACGCGTACCGCTACTCCGCAGGGAACCATTGCAGCGGTAGGCGATGCACGTTTTGCTGCGGTCGAGCGTTGGCTGCAAGAGTGGCAGCCCGACGCCCTGGTGGTCGGCATCCCCTATCATCCCGACGGAGCCAGCCACGACACTACCCGGCTGGCATCAAAATTTGCACGTCAGTTGCGGGGCCGGTTTGGCCTGCAGGTTTTTGAGGTCGATGAACGCTACAGCACCACTGAAGCCCGGGCGAATGATGCGTCCGACACCGATGCCGCATCCGCCTGCATCATTCTGGAGCAGTTTTTAAGGGGCCTTCCATGAGTAGCCTGACGCTCGATGCCGAAGCGCTTTATCGGGACCTGTTGCACGCGATGCAGCAGCTCAAGGCAAGCCACGAGGCTGGCGGGCAGCCGCCTTTTTTACTGGTTGGGATTGCTTCGGGCGGTGTCTGGCTCGCCGAGCGGCTGCACAAAGACTTGGGGCTTCCTGGCAAGACCGGCATCTTGTCCTCGTCCATGCACCGCGATGATTTCGCCAAGCGCGGCCTCTCTTCGGGGGGCCAGACGACGCTGCCATTTGATGTCAATGGTGCCCACCTGATCGTGGTCGACGACGTGCTCTATACCGGCCGCACGCTGCGTGCCGTGCTCAATGAACTGTTCGACTATGGCCGACCAGCTAGCGTCAGATTGGTGGTCCTGGTCGACCGGGGTGGCCGGGAACTGCCGGTCCAACCGGATCTCGCAGTGGCACGCGTCACCTTGCCGGCATCGCAAAGCCTGGAACTGGCGCGTCTGGAAAATGGGCAATTCAGTTTTCGCTTGAAGGACCAATGATGGTGAAGTTGGCAAAAGAAATCCACAACGGATCGGGAGCCTAAAGCGTGTTGTACCGCAGAAACCCACAACTCAATAAAAACGGTGAACTGATTCACTTGCTGTCGATTGAAGGTTTGCCTAGAGCGACCCTGACGCATATTTTGGACATGGCTGGCGACTTTGTCTCGGTCAGCGACCGGGAGGTTAAGAAAGTCCCCCTGCTTCGCGGCAAGAGCGTTTTTAACCTGTTCTTTGAAAACTCCACCCGTACCCGCACCACCTTCGAAATTGCCGCCACCCGCCTGTCGGCAGATGTCATCAATCTGGACATTGCGCGATCGTCGGCCTCCAAAGGCGAATCGCTGCTGGACACGATTGCCAACCTGAGCGCCATGGCTGCGGACCTGTTTGTAGTGCGCCACGGTGAGTCGGGCGCGCCCTACCTGATTGCCCAGCATGTTGCCCCGCATGTGCATGTGATCAACGCCGGTGATGGCCGGCACGCGCACCCGACGCAGGCGCTGTTGGACATGTACACCATTCGGCATTACAAAAAAGACTTCAGTCAATTGACGGTCGCCATTGTGGGCGACGTGTTGCACTCCCGCGTGGCGCGCTCTGACATTCATGCGCTCACCACGCTGGGTTGCCCCGAGGTGCGTGTGGTGGGTCCTAAAACTCTGGTTCCGTCTGATATGACGCAGATGGGCGTGCGTGTTTGCCATACGCTGCAAGAAGGCATCAAGGGAGCCGATGTGATCATCATGTTGCGGCTGCAAAACGAACGCATGTCGGGCGGGCTGCTGCCCAGCAGCCAGGAGTTTTTTAAAAGTTTTGGTCTGACCAAGGACAAACTTCAGATGGCCAAACCTGACGCCATCGTTATGCATCCCGGCCCGATCAACCGCGGGGTGGAGATCGACTCGGAGGTGGTCGATGGCGCGCAGAGCGTGATCTTGCCGCAGGTCACCTTCGGTATTGCCGTCCGCATGGCCGTGATGAGCATTGTTGCGGGTAATGAAGCATGAAAATTCTGATCAGAAACGGGCGTGTGATCAATCCCGCAAGCGGCTTTGACGCTGTGTGTGACGTGGCGGTTGCCGGTGGGCGGATTGTCTCGATGCAGACCCCTGTGGCTGATTTTTCGCCCAATAAAACCATCAATGCGAGCGGCTGCATTGTGGCCCCCGGACTGATTGATTTGGCGGTCCGCCTGCGCGAGCCCGGTCACGAGCACGAGGGCATGCTGGAAAGCGAGTTGGCAGCTGCAGTAGCCGGCGGTGTGACCAGTCTGGTGTGTCCGCCCGATACGGAGCCGGTGCTCGATGAGCCTGGGCTGGTGGAAATGCTCAAGTTTCGAGCCGAAAAACTGCATCGCTCTCGGGTCTTTCCACTCGGCGCGCTGACTCGCGCCTTACAGGGTGAGACGCTGACCGAGATGGTGGAGCTCACCGAAGCAGGTTGTGTGGGCTTCAGCCAGGCCGAAGTCCCGCTGGCCAATACGCAAATGTTGATGCGTGCTCTGCAATATGCGGCGAGTTTTGGTTACAGCGTCTGGCTCCGGCCTCAGGAGCTGCATCTCGGCCAGGGCGTCGCCGCCAGTGGCGCCTTTGCTACCCGGCTGGGTTTGAGCGGTGTGCCGGTCGCAGCCGAAACAATCGCCTTGCATCAGATCTTTGAATGTGTACGGGCGACGGGGGCTCGTGTTCACCTGTGTCGCCTCAGCAGCGCAGCCGGCGTTGCCCTGGTTGCCAGCGCCAAGGCCCAAGGCTTGCCAGTGACCTGTGATGTCAGTATCAATAGCCTGCACCTGACGGATAACGATATTGGCTATTTTGATAGCCGCATGCGCCTTCAGCCGCCCCTGCGCCAACAGCGGGACCGGGATGCCATTCGACTGGGTCTGGCCGATGGCACGATAGACGCCCTGGTGTCCGACCACACACCGGTCGATGAAGACAGCAAGACCTTGCCATTTGCCGAGGCCGAGCCGGGCGCTACCGGACTCGAACTGCTGCTGTCCCTGGCCTGCAAGTGGGGTCAGGACGACGCCAGCCGGATGCGCGCGCTGGCCGTTCTGACCAGCGAACCAGCCCGGATTTTGGGCCTGTCACTTGGAAAGTTGCACGACAGTGCAGGGCAACTTGTCAAAGGCGGCGTGGCGGATATTTGTATCTTTGATCCTGCAGCGAGGTGGACGGTTGAGCCTGGTGCCCTGCGCAGCCAGGGCAAGCACACGCCATTTTCTGGCTATCAATTGCCGGCCCGGGTGTGCTGGACGCTGGTCGGCGGCCAAGTGGCTTACCAATCGCCCGGGGCGCCAGAATTTTGAGCTTGAATCTGGCGGGAGCAGCGCTGCGGGTGAGGGCGCAGCCATGAGCCGCTGGCACGCCCTTATAAAACTTGCCCGCGCACTGGTTCATATTTTGTCGGGCCTGCTGACGATTGTTCTGAAGTTTTCGCGGCTGTCGCCAACGCAACGGGAAATAGAAACCCAGGAGTGGTCGCTCAGATTGCTCGAATGTATTGGCATCACGCTGGTGGTGCGCGGCCCATCGAACCTTGCTGGGCCGTTGCTGATAGTGGCCAATCACATCTCGTGGCTGGACATCACATCGCTGCACGCGGCACGTTTTTGCCGCTTTGTGTCCAAAGCGGACATTCGAAAATGGCCGGTGATTGGCATGCTCGCTGCGGGAATCGGTACCTTGTTTATTGAACGCGAGTCGCGGCGCGATGCCATGCGGGTGGTTCACCACATGACCGAGAGCCTGCGGGCAGGTGATGTGCTGGCAGTGTTTCCAGAAGGCACCACCAGTGATGGGTCCAGCGTGCTGCCTTTTCACGCCAACCTGTTGCAGGCTGCTATTGCAGCCGATGCGCCTGTCCAGCCCGTGGCCATGCGTTTCATCGACCAGGCGACTGGCCAGCCGAGTGTCGCGCCCTGCTACATCAACGACGACACGCTGGCTGAATCAGTCTGGCGAACCCTGTGCGCGCCGAGTATTGCGGTGGTGATCACTTTTGGGGAACCCGAGACGGCTGGAGGCCGGAGCCGTCGTGAATGGGCGCTGTCGCTTAGAAACGAGATTCAAGCCCTGCTGGCTTCATAAGCTTTTCACGGCAGCCGGGTGCGGGGTAGATGGTGCCAGCGCGGAAGCGATGTGGGCTGGCTCCCGAGTAAACGTGACGATATGAGCGACCTCCGCCCGAATGCCTATCCACTCGCCGAGTGCGTGGTCATGGTGAGACGGGACATGCGCCATCAGCAGTTCTCCCGTTGCAAGCCTCAGGGTGTACAAAAACTCCGAGCCCCTGAAGGCCTTGCGCATGATTTGCGCTTTGACCGGGGCGTCGTCGTCGTGCACGATATCGTCTGCCCGCAGCAGCACATCGCACAAGCCATCGCTGTAGGCACTTGGCAACGGGCATTCTTCCAGATCTGTCAAGTCACCCAGCATGGTGTGCACCACTACATCAGTGCCATGCTGGGTAATGCTGGCCGGAACAAAGACCCCGTGGCCGATGAAGTCGGCGACAAATCGGGTGGCTGGCCGGTGGTAAAGGGAATAGGCATCTTCCCACTGGTGCAAACGGCCGTCGTGCATCACCCCGATGCGGTCACCGATAGCAAAGGCTTCCAACTGGTCATGGGTCACAAACAAGGCGGTAGCGCCAGCCGCTTTGAGAATGCCGCGCACCTCATGGGCAAGCCGCTCTCGCAAGTCCACATCCAGATTGGAAAACGGCTCATCCAGCAACAGCAACCTTGGCTCGGGCGCCAGGGCACGCGCCAGCGCCACGCGCTGTTGTTGGCCCCCAGAAAGCTCGTGTGGAAAACGTTTGTGCACATTGCCCAGACCCACCAGATCCAGCACCGCATCCACCCGCTGGGCGCGCTGGCTGACGGGCAGATGCGTGAGTCCAAACGCGACATTGTGAGCGGTGTCCAGGTGCGGAAAAAGCGCGTAGTCCTGAAACACCATCCCAATCCGGCGTGATTCCGCAGGCACATGCTGGGCTGTGCTGCTGACCGTGTGCTGTGCCAGCGTGATGCTGCCCGCCTGCGCCCGTTCCAGCCCCGCCACGGCGCGCAACAAGGTGGTTTTGCCGCAGCCTGAGGGCCCGATCAGCACCCCGATCTCACCAGCCTGAAGGCTGAACGAGACCCCGTCT
>JANMBW010000070.1:0-4769 GCA_031360565.1 Polaromonas sp. | reverse complement strand
ACATCTTGAAAAGCCGGAGATCGCGTGACCCGGCAAGGATCGATCACAGTCAAACCAGCGGCCAGTGAGGCAACACTCGGGCCACCGCTCGCCTCGATTTCAGGCGCCAACACATCGCTGAGATGACTCTGATCACGATGCTGACCAAGTGCGCTGAACACCGCCTTCAGGGGTGCCTCCCAGCTTAGGTCAATGCCTGTCGCGATGGTCTGAAGCTCGCGAATCGCTGTGCGCAGGCGGCGCAGCCCGACCCGTAGCTGATGGATATGTTCTGGGTTACTGTTGCCGCCGGCCACCGCACTGGCGTTTGCAAGAACCTGTGTCAGGCACGCCTGAATCACCGCTTTTGCAATCTGTTGGCCGTTGGCGTGGCGCTTGATTTCTGGTGGCGTCGCACATGTCGCAACGCTGGCCCGGCCACCTTCCGCCAGGTTCTGCCCTCTGGTCGATTTGGAGATTGAGTTCAGCCAAAGCCCATGGCCTGCACACCATTTACGCGCCAGCTGCACCAAGTGTTCAGGTGCTCCGCGCTTGAGCTCCAGTTCCAACTCGCACACGGCTTGACTGTGCTGCGCAGTGAAAATGCGACCCCGGTCCAGCGCGATCTCGACCACGGTCCCCGCATGGTGGGTGGTCCTTTTCAGGCGCCAAATATCGGTTTCATAGGCAGGCTTCAGCAGCGGCGGGGCGGCGCCAATTTTCAATTTGAGTGCCTTGCCGATCTGCTTACCCACCGGCGTTCCTGAGTGGCGCGCAAGGTCCACGGTCGGCACAGCTTTTTTGACAGTGGATCCCAGCTCAAAATTGTGCTCTTGCCGCAGCAAAGGGCCCATGCCTGGCCCTTTAGCGGTTTGAACCCATGCCCCGCCTTCATGGCGTAGCCGCAAGACGATTCCATGACGGGCCAGCCTCGACTCCTCCGTGTCAAAGTAACGGGCACGAAGGTGCACGCGATCGACCTTGCCACGCCGTAGGGCAGCCTCCACGAGGCGCCGTCGATCAGCGGGGATTTCAAACTTAAGCTCGAACTCTGTCACGCCAGTTTCCTTCATGGCCCTCCACTCCCCATCTGGGCGAGCAGCCCAAAAAGTGCCTCATTTATCTTGCCTCACCTGTCACGCGCAGGCGGGATCTGATTCACTTCATCGGCGGGACGGTCGGTGGGCGGATCCGCGTTTTTTTAACGATTCCGGATGGCGCGAACAAGATGATGAACTCGGCCCGAGATGCAGCCTGATCGGCCGCCCTATCCACTGCCTGACCCACTGGAATTTCGCGGTAAGCCCACACTTCATAGCCGCTATCGAACTTCACAACCGTGGCGGGACCCAGCACGGCCATAACCTCCGCCTTGGTCGTTTTCCCCGCTGTAATGGCATCGCGTGCGCTCTGCATCGTCAACCCTGGATCACGAAATGGGGGCGCCTTGCTACCAGAACCCATCCATCCCGGTGCGCCCGCACAAGCAGCCAGGAACAAGCAGAGCAGCCATGACATGCCGGTGCGAATTAGACGGGGCCGTGGCAGACAGCTGATCATTCGTCGTCCATGTAGTCAAACTCGACCAGGGTGTCGTCGGGCCAGCTGGGGTCCCCCAAAGGCAAGACATAGGTGCGATCCAGCAAAACTTCGCAATCGCAATAAGGCAGGTCTGCCTTCAGGTTTGGGTCGTCGCTGGCAGCAGCATACAGTTTGTCTATCGACAGAATCTCCCGACGGGAGCCGGACACCATGGCAATGCTGAAAACGGGACGGTCTGCAAAAAAGAGGTACAGCGGCGCTTTTCGATCGCAATACGATGGGGTGTCCAATAGCGCCTGCGCGATGCGGCCAATCAGGTTACTGCTGTTGGAGATCAGACCCGCTTCCATTCCCACCCGGCATTCCAGTCGGAGATCGCCCAACCGCCTGGTATTTGCAGGCAGGCCAGGTGTACGAATCTCGGTTCGCCAGGTCATGCTTTGCGCTTTTCGATTCGGCGTCACCTGGGCGTTTTCGTCAAATGCCCGCTGGTTTCTTTGCAAGGTGAAAGTGTGATCGGGCGCAACCGTGACCGGAAAGTCCACAGTGGTGCCAAGCACCTCTATCTCCACCCGTGTCATGTCGGTTTCGGGCCGGCGGGGCAGAAGTTTGAAGCGTAGCGATGCCAGGGGTGCCATGGCGCGCTGCTTTTCAAAGAGGTCCATCCCCATGATCATCTTGCGGTAGGACTTTTCAACCGGGTCACGGTTTGCCTTGGCCGAAATCGTGACCGACGGTAGTGCAGGTCCGCTGCGATCCTGTGCTTGGGCATTCCAACACACGACGGACATTGCAACCAGTCCTGCAAGGTGTCGCATAGCGCATGTTTTGCAGAAGTTGATCTGCTGGTTTGGCATCACACCTCCTGTGACCTAGACCTGACCTGACCTGACCTGATGGTAATTTGTTCACCTGTTCCGCGTTTGTAGGACGGATTCATCATTATGAATCTGCCCGGCTTGTCGCACACGGCGCCGCTGGATTGACGCTTGACAGGTGGATTCCCGAATCTGGTCGAGATTAGGCCGCCCCCTACAGCGGATTGGTATACATTGAGTCGACTCAGCCGGCGGAGCATAGACAGGAGATAGATTTGGCAAAACTTTTGGTACATCGTGATGGCGCAGTCGGTCACATCGTTTTCTCGAACGTCAACAAATTTAACGCCATGACGACCCAGATGTGGGACGACTTACCGGCCCGCATAGCAGAACTGGATGCTGATCCCTCCGTGCGGGCAATCGTATTGAGCGGCGACGGCGAAAAAGCTTTTGTTTCAGGCGCCGACATCTCGCAATTCGAAGCCGAACGCACCGACGCCCAGGCCCAGGAACGCTACAACCAGTCGGTCGACGCGGCCTACTTGGCACCCTCGCATGCCAGCAAACCCGTCATCGCACAAATCAGAGGCATTTGCATGGGCGGCGGTCTGGGGCTGGCCGCCGGATGCGACATCCGCCTCTGCGCAGACGATGCCCGCTTTCGCATGCCGGCGGCCCGGCTCGGTCTGGGCTATGACCAGACCGGTGTGCGGCGTTTCGTCTCCTTGATCGGCGTCGAAAACACTTACGACATCTTTTTTTCGGCGCGTATTTTTGATGCGCAAGAAGCGCTTCGCATGGGTTTCGTCAGCCGCGTGGTCCCGGCGGAAAAACTTCATGCCGCTGTTGAAGAACTCACAGCCGCCATTGCCGAGAATGCGCCCTTGACCCTCAAGGCGCTCAAACGTACGGTCCACGGTTTTTTGACGCATCCTGGTCAAGACCACTCCTCCGAAGCCCAAGCTGTGATCGATGCTGCCAATGCGAGTGAGGACTACGCAGAAGGTGTGCGGGCTTTTGCCGAGAAACGCAAACCGCTCTTTGTAGGCCGCTAATGTCAATGCCGTCCACCCGATCCATGTTGCCGCCCTATGCCATCTTCGTGTCCCGAATTGGGGGGCCAGAGGTACTGGAGCAGCGAGCGATACCCATGCCGACGGCCCTCGCGGGAGAAATCGTTGTCCAGCACACCGCAATTGCCGTCAACTTTGTCGATATTTATTTACGCGCCGGACAGCCCCACTCGCATAACCCTGAACCACCTTTCGTGCCGGGCGTCAGCGGCGTGGGAAGCGTGACGGAAGTAGGCGATGGCGTGGAGGGTTTGCAAATCGGTGATCGGGTAACTTACACCAATGCCGGTGTGGGCAGCTACTGCACCCATACCGCGCTGGGAGCCGCACATGCCGTGAAATTACCGGACCAATTGGGAGATGTCAGGGTTGCGGCCGGACTGGTGCGGACATTGACTGCGCAATATTTGCTCAAGCAGATGCGTCCGCTTGAAGCAGGAAAAACCATACTCGTGCATGCAGCTGCAGGCGGCGTCGGTCAGGTGCTGGTGCAGTGGGCCAAACGGCTTGGCTTGAACGTGATTGCTACCGTTGGCAGCGACGCCAAAGCCGTGACTGCGCGAGAACTTGGTGCAGACCACGTGATCAACTATTCGACTGCCAACTTTGCGGAGGAGGTGAATCGCATCACCGCCGGGCGGGGCGTCAGCGTGGTGTACGACTCGGTGGGACGAGACACCTTCATGGGTTCTCTGGCCTGTCTGGAGCCCAAGGGGCTGGTCGTGAATTACGGTACCGCATCCGGACAGGTGGAGGGTTTTGCGCTGCAGGAGCTCCATGCCAAATCCTTGTGGGTCTGCAGACCTACCCTGCGCACCTACATCGCCCGGCGCAGCGACCTGCTGGCCATGAGCAGTGAAGTGTTTGCCTTGTTGGCCGATCCGACCATTCGACTGGACATCGAGGCAGTGTTGCCGCTGACCGAAGCCGCTCAAGCGCATCGCTTGTTGGAAGGACGCACGGCAAAAGGAGTAGTGGTACTGGTACCGGATTCGGATTGATAACCAAAGGAACGCACCATGAGCCGCGCCATGCTTCACCTTTCCATACCGATACGTGAGTTAGCTCCGACGCTGGCTTTCTATCGCGACCTGCTGGGTTGCACCGCCACGCGCGTCCAGGACGACCGAATTGATTTCGAGTTTTTCGGGCACCATCTCGTAGCCCAGCTGTCTCCGATTGAATCGGCGCATCAATCAGTCAACATTGGAGTGGACCACTATCCGCTGCGGCATTTCGGTGTGGTGGTCGAAGCCAAAGTCTATGCGGCGATGCTTGCGCGGCTGCTGGCGGGCCAAGTGCCGTTTGCCATGGAACCGAAGCGGATTTTTGTCGGCACCCCGCGCGAGCAATC
>JANMBW010000066.1:0-1806 GCA_031360565.1 Polaromonas sp. | reverse complement strand
TCGCCATAGCCCGCCACCACGGCCACCTTGCCGGCAATCATCACGTCGGTGGCGCGCTTGATCGCATCCACCAGTGATTCGCGGCAACCGTAGAGATTGTCGAACTTGGACTTGGTGACCGAATCGTTCACGTTGATGGCGCGCAGGGCCAGCGTGCCCTTGGCCGACATTTCGTTCAGGCGCAGCACGCCGGTGGTGGTTTCCTCGGTCACGCCGATGATGTTTTTCAGGCGACGGCTGTACCAGGTGGGATCTTGGGCGAGCTTTGTCTTAATGGAGTTGAATAAGCAAATCTCTTCTTCACTGCCGGGATGGGCGAGGAGTGAAATGTCGGTTTCAGCGCGGGTACCCAGATGCATCAACAAGGTGGCATCGCCGCCGTCGTCGAGAATCATGTTCGGGCCTTCTTCAGGCGTGCCTTTGGCACCCGAGAATTCAAAAATGCGGTGGGTGTAGTCCCAGTAATCCGACAGGGTTTCGCCCTTGGTTGCAAACACCGGAATTCCGGCCGCCGCCAACGCAGCGGCAGCATGGTCTTGTGTGGAGAAAATATTGCAGGACGCCCAGCGAACGTCAGCTCCCAAAGCCTGCAGCGTCTCGACCAGCACGCCGGTCTGAATCGTCATATGCAAGGAACCCGTGATGCGCGCACCCTTGAGCGGCTGAGCCTTGGCAAATTCTTCGCGGATGGCCATCAGGCCAGGCATTTCGGTTTCGGCGATCTTCAACTCTTTGCGGCCCCAGGCAGCAAGTGACAAGTCGGCAATCACATAGTCTGCAAAAGCAGCGGCGACAGGTTTAAGGACGGCGTTCATTACGGTTCTCCAAGATCAAACTGGGCAAAATAGCCACGAGCTTGTGCGTCACGGTCGGGAAGTCAGTTAGCTGGACTCACCCGGCTTGACAGCACATGCGGGTGAGCGTGGTTGCAGAGTGAATGTCCTGAGCCTAGACCACTGACTGTGGGTTGCAACGCTCCTCAGGATGCCGCTATTGTACTAAAGCCCTCCAGAGTTGGTTAAATCCAGCATTTAACCTACAAATCTTTGCTCTGGCGCGCAAATTGTCGGCACTTTAATGGTGTCACGATTGGGCCATGCAACTTTCGACCGTGCGGCTGCTTTTTCTGCTTACCCTGGCATGGGCGGTCTCCATTATTTGGATCGCGCCCAGACTGCCAGCTATTATGAGATCTCGACTGGAAAAAGTTCCCCACGCAAGGCTTCCGGCCTTACGCACGGGGCCAGAGGGTGGAGCCTGTCGCCCAGGGCGGGGGCGGGCCTTGCCCTGATGGCAGAGACAAGGATGATGCTGGACATTCAGTCCTATAAAACTTGGCAATTCGGCCAGAGTCGAAAGTTTTCGAACCCGCGGTGGCTGCCATGGAACCCGGATAACGTGCCCTGTCGCTGCCATTTGCCGCCAAGAGCCAGGCAGCGGGAAATCATTTCGTTCACCGGTTCCCGCCCCAGCTGGCACGTTTCAAGCCCGATCGCCTGCCGGCTGTAAGCTACGGCTTTGAACAAAAGCCGGTTGACTTCGACTGGCGCTGGCATCACGGTGAGTTGTACCGCTATTTCGTGATTCGCCATACTGAGCCGATCCCCGCCGATATTTTCAAAGGTGCCAACTGCAGTCCAGCTAAAATTTTACAGAGTGGTGCCTGGACGCTTTTTGAACGGCGCGGCTGCGCACCGAGCTCACACGGCGCCGGTGGCAACACCGCACCAGGGTACCCACAACCGATGGCGATTCGCCAGCAAGAACCTTCATGAGCTTAACGCCTGCTCAAAGCTGTGCCTCACC
>JANMBW010000041.1:0-2767 GCA_031360565.1 Polaromonas sp. | reverse complement strand
TTTCATCAAAAAAGATCAGGGGCCAAGCTTACTTGTGGACGGTGGTGCGTCAGGCGGAGGCAGCGATTGGCATTCCCAGAAAATACGCGCCGTGCAGGTGCGGCAGATGTTGGGGTCCAGTCGTTTGAAGATGGTGGCAATCGCCGTGCGTTTGTCGGGAAACTGGTGCTCAGGCCCGAGCAGGCGCGTGAAGCCGGTGGTTTGCCACATTTGAATCACTTCGGGTCGTGGCCGATGAAAGTACAAATCACCGCCCATGGCGCGGCGCGCATTGAGCTCGGCCTCCCACAGCTCGGCGCCGGCCAGGTCAATGAAGTTCATGCTCTTGCCCATGACCAGCAGATGCTTCTGCGGATGGGGGCCCTGACGCAGTCCGTGCAGGATATCGGCCACATGCTGGGCGGCGCCAAAGTAGACCTCGCCCTCCATGCGCAGCAGTTTGAGCTGGGGGCATTCTGAAAGGAAGTTCTCCCCCACGCTTGTCACGGCGTGGGCGGCGCTGCCTTCATGAGGCGCATCATCCATCACGACAAACTGCCGGCCGGCCTCCCAGCCGTTAAAACCCATGGTGCGCATGGCGGGCCGGGAGGTTCGGTGTAGAAAAGACATCAGCGACAGCAAGGTACCCAGCAAAATTGCCAGCTCCAGCCGCAGAGTCAGGGTTGCCACCAGCGTCGCCAGGGCGACAGCAAACTCGGTTTGGCCCAGCCGGTAGAGTTGCCGCCACCGCGGCACATCCAGCAGCGACACGGCAACCATCAACAACAGCGCGGCCAACGCAGCCATCGGGATGTGGGCCAGCAAGGGCGCGCTGACCGCCACCAGTCCAAGCAGCAACAATGCCGAAAAAACCGCCGCCATCGGCGTGCGTGCGCCGGCTTGCAGGTTGGGCAGGGAGCGGTTCAGGGAGCCACACGACACATAACACGAGAAAAATCCCCCGATGATGTTGGACAGGCCCTGGCCCCGAAACTCACGGTTGGCATCGATGCGCTGGCCCGAATGCGCCGCCACCGCCTTGGCTATGGAGATAGCCTGCGCCAGTGCGACGATGGTCAACGCGAATGCCAAACCCAGCAGCTCCGACACCGACGTCCAGCTGATCTGCGGAACGGCAAAGCGCGGCCAGGGTGTGGTGATCAGTCCAACCGTGCGCAGTGTCGCGCCGGGTAATCCGGGGCTGGTCCAGCCAGGTACCGCTTGACGCAGCTGGGTCCAGGTCCAGGCCAGCAGCGTGGCCACCACCAGCCCGGTCAGCATATAGGGCCAGAGCGGGCGGAACCGGCGAACCGCCCACGCCACCACAACCGTGACAGCCGCCACCGCCAGCGCCATCGGTTGCACCTGACCGAGTTGCGTCAGCACATGCGCCACCACAGCGGCAGCACCCTGCCGGGCAGCGGGCGACAGGCCTAAGGCGTCGGGCAGGGCATACACCGCAATCAGCAGCGCGGCCCCGGAGGTGAAGCCGAACAGCGCTGCCGGTGAAATAAAGTTGGCCAAGGCACCGAGCCGCGCCGCACCAATCAACCACTGCATGATGCCGACCATCACCGTGACGGCCACCGCCAATTGCAGATAAGCCGGACTGAAGGCCGCAGCCAGAGGCGTGAGCATGGTGAAGAGCGCGAGCGAGTTGGCGTTGGTAGGGCCTGACATCACATGCCAGCTGGAACCAAACAGGGCAGCAATGATGCAGGGAATCACCGCTGTGTACAGCCCGTATTCGGGCGGCAGACCGGCAAGCGTCGCGAAGGCAATGCCTTGTGGCAACACCAGCACAGCGCCCAGCAAACCGGCCAGCGCATCGGCCCGCAGCGTGGCCGGCGACACGTCCTTGGTCCAGCTGCCAAAAAGCCGTTCCGGCAGGCTGCGCGCCGCGCCTGTGCTGTGGGGGTCTGCAGCGGCTGTCATGGCTTTGAGCTTAACGCCAGACCTGCACCCCGGGGCACGCTCAGACCATTCCGCTCAACCGAAGCAACAAACCCGCAGCCGCTGCCGTAGCGATTACCGGTATCACGCCCCATTTGAGTCGCCAGAGGGCGAACATCGCGGCCACCGCGAGGAGCAGTGCAATCCAGTCAGGTTGTGCACCCATAGCCCCATGAGTGCGCTCAGGATAAGCGATTGCCGCTATGAAAAACAGAGCAAGATTGGCGATGACACCCACCACAGCGGCTGTCACGGCGGCCAGCGGCGCGGTCAGCTTGAGATTGCCACGGGTGGACTCCACCCAGGGACCGCCGGCAAGAATGAAAATAAACGACGGCAAAAAAGTGAACCAGGTCGCCACGCAGGCAGCCAGGGCCGCGCCCAGAAAAACCGCCTCAGGACCTAGCACTTGCCGAGTCCAGCCGGCCACAAAGCCGACAAACGCCACCACCATGATGAGGGGGCCGGGCGTGGTTTCACCGAGTGCCAAGCCGTCCATCATCTGCAAAGTGGTGAGCCACTGGTAGTGCCCCACCGCCGCCTCATTCACGTATGGCAGCACGGCATAAGCACCGCCAAAAGTCAGCAACGCCGCCTTGGTAAAAAACCAGCCGATTTGTGTCAGGGTCGCTTGCCAGCCATGCATCACCAGCAGGACCGCCATGGGCAGCAACCAAAGCGTGGCGCCGACCGCCAACACGAGGGCCAACCGGCGCGGTTTAAAGACCGCATGCGCCGGTGTCGGTGTATCGTCATCAATCAGTGCTGCGGCATGCGCCTTGCCTGCATGGGCTGTCTGGCTACCGCCCCGCGCCAAGGCCCCGGGGGCCACCCG
>JANMBW010000015.1:0-7080 GCA_031360565.1 Polaromonas sp. | reverse complement strand
AAAGGGGCCGTTTTCACCGGGGTCCAACTCTGCCCAGATTTTGCATCCGAGCAGCTGGCTGCTGTCGCGACTGAGCAGGCGTTCGCTTTCCCGGTTGACATAAATAAAGCTGCCGTCGCGGTCCAGCGTGACAAATGCTTCCGTGATGCTTTCCAGCGTGGTGGCCAGCCGCATGGTGACGCTCAACGACGCCTGCTCGGCTTGTTTTTGGGCAGTCAGATCCTGCAGCAGTCCGTGTGCCCTGGTCCCGGCGAACGGTCCCTCTTCGATTGCGCTACCAACGGTTCGCACCCAAAGGTGTCGCCCCTGCGATGTCACGATCTGCGCTTGAAGGTCAAAAGATTGTGCCGCGTGCTGGCAGGCATCGAACGCAGCTGTCACGGTTGCTTGCGACTCGGGAACGTAACACGCCAGCAGTTGATGCAAGGCCACATCCACCGGCCCCTGTGCAGGCCAGCCCAGCAATTCGGCTAGCGGCTGGCTCACCTGCAACCGCCCTGTCGGGCTATCAAGCGACCAGGTGCCGACAGCCGTCAGCCTTTCAACCATGCTCAGCAGCTGATCGGCGGGACCCGGCGTGCGGATGAGCGTGAGCGGCTGGGATGACTTCGGTTGCGCAGAGGGCATCGTGGAGCGGGTCCGATTGGCCTGAAGCAGCTTGGCTGTGCAGGATGATTACAACGTCGTCAGCTTACCCTTTTTGCCGGCCAAAGCCATAGGACGGAGCCGCGCGACGCGCCGACAGGTTTTCCATGGCTGCGTCCTACAGAAATCGGCGCGGTTCCCCCCCTGCAAGTCGCCGTTGCATCGTTCCAAATAGAGGCAAGCCTTGGATTGGACCGAGGCGCCGGGGCGCGGCAGTTTTTCGTTGCGCCAAAACAAGCCTGCACACATGAACAAACTGGTCGACGAGCTTAAAAATCACGCCGATATCAATGGGCTCCGACCGGCTCTGCACTCACTGTGCTCACGCTTTGGTCTGATCACGCGACTGGACATTTTGGCTTCGAGTCAGGTCGGCAAGCATCAGGCCTTGTGTTTTTTGAGGATGGATTCCGCAGAGCATGAGCAGCGCCTGATCCATGAGTTGGGCTTCGGCCGGTTTGGTGGAGATCTGGTCGTTGTGGTGGACCTTGTTCCGGCAAGCCAGTCAAAGAGCGCCTCACAACCATGGTCCACTGATGGTCCAAAATAATTTCGTTACCTCTCTTGCACAACTCGGGAACTTATCAACGATGACAGACGTACCATGCATCCTTTTTTAAGGAAGTCACATGGCAACACCGTTTTTTGGCAAGCGCGAGACTGAATCCACTGTCGTTCCCACGGCAACCAACCTGCGTCCTGGTTCCAGCCAGGGCTATGCTGCGCCGGGCTCTGTTGGCGCCGGTCAGTCCACCAGCACATCGGGCAGCACAGCATCGGGTGCCAAAGCGGCAGAAGGCGCTACGACCACCGCGTCAACAGAAGGCGGCAGCAAGCTCACGGTCGGACCCAACATCAAGCTCAAAGGCGTGGAGATCACCGATTGCGATACCCTGGTCGTCGAAGGTTTGGTAGAGGCCACCATGGATTCACGCGTGATTCAGATTGCCGAACAGGGCGCTTTCAAAGGCTCGGCCGAAATTGACGTCGCGGAGATCCGGGGCGAGTTCAGCGGCAATCTGACGGTGCGCCAGAAACTGGTGATTTATTCGACCGGCAAGGTCACCGGCAACATTCGCTATGGCAAGCTGGTGATCGAAGAAGGTGGCCAGCTTGCCGGTGAAATCATGTTCGGCACCACGCCGGGTAATTCGCTGACATCCATGAAGCCAGCAGCGGCGAGCAAACCCCTGCTGCAGACTGTTTAAGGTCGCGGGACTAGCCCGCTACAGCAGGCGCTAGAGTAGGCGGAAAGCCAGCGGGATCAGCAGGGAAGCCAGCAGCACCTGCAATCCCAGCGCCAGCCCGGCGTAGGCACCGGCGTCGGCGTTGACCTGCAGGGCGCGTGCGGCGCCTATTCCGTGCGAAGCCGTCCCCAACGCAAATCCGCGCGCTGCCCAGCCTTCCGGGTCGGTCGGAATGCGTAACGCGTCAAACAGGTATCTGCCGGTCAATGCCCCAACCAGACCGGTAATGACCGCGAACACGGCAGCCAGCGCCGGTATGCCACCGATTTTTTCTGCAATACCCATGGCCACCGGTGCAGTCACCGACTTGGGAATCAGCGATAAGCTCACTTCAGGCGGCAGCCCCATGAGCCAGGCCAGCAAAAACGCCGAGCCACTCGCCACCACCCCACCAGCCAGCGCTGCCAGCAGCAGACGCGGCCAGCGCTGGCGCAATTCCTGGCGTCGCTGCCAGAGCGGCCAGGCGAGTGCCACCACCGCGGGGCCGAGCAGGAAATGGATGAACTGGGCGCCCGCAAAATAAGTGGGATAGGGCACATCAGTAGCCAGCAAGCCGCCGGCCAGCACGATCACCGTCCACAAAACCGGGTTGGCCCACGGCGCCTGGTCAAGGCGCGTGTAAAGCGCTTGGGCCAGTAAATAGACCACCAGCGTGGCGGTCAGACCGAACAGTGGTGTGGCTGAAAGATAGACCCACAGCTCGACAAATTTAGGCATGCAGATCGTCCTCAGCTGAAGCGGTTGGGCGGTCTCGCAGCCAGTGCAAAGTCAAAACCGTCACCACTATTCCGGCGACAGTGGACAGCACCACAACGGCCAGCATGCGTAAACCGTACTGGCTGACCAGTGAAATATGGGTCATCACCCCCACGCCAACCGGCACAAAGAGTAACGAAAGGTTGGACAGCAAAACATTGGCGCACGCCGCTACCGGCTCCCTTGCCACGCTCCAGCGCAGTGCCAGCAGGAGCAGCAGCATGCCAATCACCGGGCCAGGCAGGCTCAGGTGCATGCCACGAGCCAGCAGTTCCCCGAGGGACTGCAGGGCCAGCAGCCAGGCCATGCCGTGCAGGGCCAACATGCTCAGAAGCAGTGGTTAAGCATCAGAATCGCGGCAGATCCGGATGCGCAATCTTGCCGCCGCGCACCAACATTTTTCCGTACTCGGCGCAGCGGTTCAATGTGGGAATCACCTTGCCCGGATTCAGCAATCCTTTGGCGTCAAACGCGCGCTTGACACCAAACATCTGTTCGTTTTCTTCGCCTGAAAACTGAACGCACATCGAGTTGAGTTTCTCGATGCCGACGCCGTGTTCGCCCGTCACGGTACCGCCCATCGCCACACTGGTTTCCAGGATGTCGGCGCCAAACAGCTCGCAGCGGTGCAACTGGTCAGGATCGTTGGCATCAAACAAAATCAAGGGGTGAAGGTTGCCATCGCCAGCGTGAAAGACATTGGCGCAGCGCAGCTGGTATTTTTTTTCCATTTCGGCGATGGCCAGCAAAATATCGGCCAGTCGCTTGCGCGGAATGGTGGAGTCCATGCACATGTAGTCGGGGCTGATGCGGCCCGATGCAGGAAAAGCATTTTTACGGCCGCTCCAAAAGCGCAGGCGCTCTTCTTCGTTCTGGCTCACCGCAATAGCGGTTGCGCCACAGCCGGTCAACACGTCCTTCATGCGGCCAATTTCTTCTTCCACTTCTTCGACCGTGCCATCACTTTCGCACAACAAAATAGCCTCGGCCTCCAAGTCATAACCAGCGTGCACAAAACCTTCAACCGCTGCCGTCATGGGCTTGTCCATCATCTCCAGCCCAGCAGGAATGATGCCGGCAGCAATCACCGCAGCCACTGCATCGCCGGCTTTGCGCAGGTCATCAAAACTCGCCATGATGCAGCGGGCCAGCTGCGGCTTGGGAATCAGTTTGACAGTGACCTCGGTGGTCACAGCCAGCATACCTTCACTGCCGATGAGGATGCTGAGCAGGTCATAGCCCGCGGCGTCCAGTGCATCGCTGCCAAATTCCACTTCTTCGCCTTCGATCGTGTACCCCCTGACTTTGAGCACGTTGTGTACCGTCAGTCCGTACTTGAGGCAATGCACGCCGCCCGAGTTTTCGGCCACGTTACCGCCTATGGTGCAGGCGATCTGGCTCGATGGGTCGGGCGCGTAGTACAGGCCGTGTACGGCGGCAGCTTCGGAAATAGCCAGATTGCGCACACCACCTTGGACCACGGCGCTGCGGCTGACGGGGTCCATGTTCAGAATTTTGTTGAACTTGGCCAGCGACAGCGTGACACCGAACTCGTGCGGCATGGCGCCGCCGGAAAGGCCGGTGCCGGCGCCACGTGCGACCACGGGCACGTCCAGCGCGTGACAGGTTTTCAAAACTGCCTGAACCTGCGCGTATGTCTCGGGCAGGGCGACTGCCAGCGGTCGCTGGCGGTAGGCGGTCAGCCCGTCGCATTCGTAGGGTGTGGTGTCTTCGTTGTTCCAGAGCAGGGCGTGCTTGGGCAGGACTGCCTCGAGCGCAGTCACGACCTGGGATTGCCGGTGCGCTCTTTCGAGCAGTTGCTGTTGAAGGGAGGATGCGGGTGCGTTCATGGTGGATTTCCAAGCGTGATGCCTAACTTTAGACCAAGCGGGCCGCCGCCGGGTGAAGATTTTGAATACCTGAACGGGCAGCGAAGACTGCCGACATGGCCCGGCGCCTCAAACTGACGTGTCACCAGCAAGGCAAAACCACATAATGGATGGTCCGTTCGGGTCATGCCAATCCGGACCGCAACCCACCTGAAGGAATCCATGCCACCCCATCCGGCCCGTCATTTTTCGATGTTGCGCGACTTTCACCTGGCCGATTTTTTCACGCTCGGCAATGCCAGCTGCGGAATGGGCGGTGTCTTGTTCGCCTTGCTGTACATGCAGACGCAACTGCCGGTCCACTTTTTTGCTGCGGCAGCCATGGCGCCTGCCGCGTTTATCTTCGACGTTCTTGACGGCAAGATTGCGCGGGCGCGCCACCAGAATTCGGCGCTCGGGCGCGAACTCGATTCGCTGGCGGATGTGGTTTCCTTCGGCGTGGCGCCTGCCGCGCTGGCCTTTGCGGCGGGCATGCAGGGCGGCTGGGATGCGGCGGTGCTGATTTATTTTGTCTGCTGCGGCGTCAGTCGGCTGGCCCGCTACAACGTCACGGCCGAGTCGCTGTCGGCCGACAGCGGCAAGGTGCGCTATTTCGAGGGGACACCGATTCCGACCAGTGTGCTGCTGACGGCACTGCTGGCGCTTGCAGCCTGGCAAGGGCGCGTCGGCAATGATTTGTACGGCGGCGTCATCGCCTTAGGGCCCTGGCAGCTGCATCCCGCAGTGTTGTTGTTCCTGCTCTCGGGCAGTTTGATGATCAGCAAAACGCTGCGCATTCCCAAGCTGTAACGGGACCCGCCACGCTCGACAGCATTGAGCCGGCAGTCGTAATTGCTACTTGAAAATCACCGTTTTGTGCCCGTTCAAAAGCACGCGGTGTTCGCTGTGCCATTTGACGGCTCGCGCCAGCACCTGGCTTTCCGTGTCGCGCCCCATGGCGGTCAGGTCTTCGACTGTTTTGGCATGGTCGACGCGTGCTACGTCCTGCTCGATGATCGGTCCTTCATCCAGGTCGGCCGTCACATAGTGAGCGGTTGCGCCAATCAGTTTGACGCCCCGGTCATGCGCCTGGTAGTAGGGCTTGGCACCTTTGAAGCTGGGCAAAAACGAGTGGTGAATATTGATGGCGCGTCCCGACAGATTTCTGCATAAATCGTCAGAAAGAATTTGCATGTAACGCGCCAGCACCACCAGCTCAGCCTGTTCAGACTCGATGATCTCCAACTGTCTGGCTTCGACCTGGGCTTTGTTGTCAGCAGTGACTGGCAAGTGGTGAAACGGTATGTGGTAGCTGGTCGCGAGTTGAGAAAACTCGCGGTGGTTCGAGACAATGGCGCACACTTCAATTGGCAGCAGTCCCGATTGGCACCTGAACAGCAGATCGTTCAGACAATGCCCTTCCTTGCTGACCAGGATCACTGTACGCATCGCCTGCGTGGTGGCATGCAGTTTCCAGCGCATGCCAAACGGTTCTGCAAAAGTCGTGAGTTGCTGCTTCAGATCGGCATGACTGGATGGATCGCAGGCAAATTGAACACGCATGAAAAACAGGCCCGTGTCAGGGTCGTTGTACTGCGCGGCTTCTTCGATGTTGCCTCCGTTTTGCAATAGAAACCCGGAGACGGCGTGGACAATTCCCTTGCGGTCAGCGCAGGACAGTGTGAGGATAAAAGCGTTCGGCATAAGACCGGAATTGTCGCAGGTGGCATCGCACTGCGGGCACTGGACCTCTTTTCCGAAGCCGCAATGAGCCGCAACTGGCCGCGATGCCAAAATGGCGCATGGCCGTACCCGGGTACGGATCGTTCACCACCGCAGGAGACCGTCATGGCCTATCAAGATTTCAACATGGACCACCAGTGGCTGCCGTTCACGCCCAATCGCAGCTTTAAAAAGGATCCACGCGTTTTTGTGGCTGCAGAAGGCATGTACTTCACCACCCATGACGGCAAGCAGGTGCTGGATGGAATTTCCAGTTTGTGGTGTGTCGGCGCGGGGCACAAGCGCCCGCAGATCAATGAGGCGATCAAAAAGCAGCTCGACACGCTGGACTACGCCACCGCTTTTCAGGCCAGCAACGACCAGGCGTTCAAGGCGGCTGAAATGATCGCCAACATGGCACCGGGCGACCTGAACAAGGTCTTGTTTTGCAACTCCGGTTCCGAAGCCGCCGATACCTCCATGAAGGTGGCCCTGGCCTACCACCGCGCGCGCGGCGAGGGCCACCGCAACGTGTTCATCGGTCGTGAGCGCGCTTACCACGGCGTCGGTTTTGGCGGCATGAGCGTCGGCGGCATTCCGGGCAACCGCAAAGTCTACGGCTCAGCCATGCTGCCTAGGGTGGACCACCTGCGTTTCATTCATGATCCAGTTCATCATGCTTACATCAATGGCGCAGAGCCGGTGTGGCAGGAAGACATCCTGCTGGAACTGGAAAACCGCATCTTGCCGCTGCATGACGCCAGCAACATTGCTGCGGAGATCGTGGAGCCGGTGGCGGGCAGTGCCGGCTGGTATTTGCCGCCGCAGGGCAATCTGAAGCG
>JANMBW010000442.1:0-8342 GCA_031360565.1 Polaromonas sp. | reverse complement strand
GGATCGGGCCGCTCCATCCCCGGCTTTCATCTGCGCGATGCGCTGGACCTGGTGGCCAAGCGTCAGCCCGGCGTGCTGCTGCGCTTTGGAGGTCACGCCATGGCTGCGGGATGCAGCATAGACGCCTCGCATTTCGAATTGTTTGAACACACTCTTCAGCAAGTCGCCAAAGAGTGGCTGGACGCCGCCACCTTGACGCGCCAACTTGACACCGACGGGCCGCTGGCGCCCGAATACCGCCGCGCCGACGTGGTGGACACGCTGCACCAGGCGGTGTGGGGACAGGGCTTTGCCGCACCCACCTTCAGCGAAGAGGTCGAGGTGGTATCACAGCGGCTGGTCGGTGACAAGCACCTGGCACTCAAACTCAAGCACCAGGGGCAGCCGATAGACGGTATCTGGTTTGGCCACACCGAGCCGCTGCCGGCACGGGTCAAGCTCGCCTTCCGGCTGGATGCCGATGCGTGGCAAGGCGTGCGACGGGTGCGATTTCTGGTCGAGGCAGCTGAAATTTGAGGTGTGCCGGTTGCCGCCGGTGCACGCAAATTTTCGCAACTACCGACACACAGCGCCCCTGCCTACAAAGGCGGTAGGCCGTTTGGGAACATGGTTCAAACTGAGACTTGCAATCAAGCGTCAACTCGATGCTTGGCAAGCCCCGAAGGAACAAGACCATGAGCTATATCGACGGATTTCTGGTTCCCGTGACTGCTGCCAACAAAGACGCCTACCGCGCCATGGCGACCCAATCTGCAGCGCTGTTGAAAGAGTTTGGCGCTACGCGCGTGGTGGAAAGCTGGGGCGACGCGTTGCCGGACGGCAAAGTCACTGATTTCAAGCGTGCGGTGAAAGCCGAGGGTGAAGAAACCGTCGTGTTTTCCTGGATCGAGTGGCCGTCCAAAGCCGCGCGGGATGCAGGCAATGAAAAATTCATGAACGATCCACGCATGAAGGCACTGGGCGACATGCCATTTGACGGCAAACGCATGGTTTACGGCGGCTTTGCAGCGATGCTGGATGTCTGATGAATGCTGGGCAGCCGATTGAACTGAACCGGTCAAAAAGCAAGAAGGGAGCCATCATGAAGGTGCAAGCCTACATACGTTTTGCTGGCCGTTGCGAAGAGGCGCTGGCGTTTTACAAAAAGTCCATCGGCGCCGAAATAACAGGCCTGATGCGCTGGAAGGACAGCCCCGATGCGTCCATGAAAGGACCGCCCGGCTATGAAGAAAAAGTCATGAACGTTTCCTTTCGAGTTGGCGAAACTCTCCTCATGGCCGACGATGGCATGAGCGAGAACAAGGCAGAGTACAAGGGGATAACGCTCGCCATCGAGGTGGCCGACGATGTGGAAGCCAAACGTATTTTTACAGCGCTCGGCGAAGGCGGAAAGGTGATGATGCCTTTGATGAAAACCTTCTGGAGCTCATCGTTCGGCATGCTGACCGACAAGTTCGGCGTGCCCTGGATGGTGAATGTTCAAAGTTCAGAAGTTTGAAGCTGTCACACCATGACCCCGCACCTTCCACTCCAACCCGCGAACCAACTGGCCAAAAACAACGGTGTTCGTTTTCCAGGCGAAAGTGATGACTACCGCCGGGCCCGCGATGCGCTCTTAGCCGAGGAAATCGAACTCCGGCGCCACATCGAACGGGTGGCAGAGCAACGCCGCCATTTGCCTGCGGGCGGCAAGGTGCCCAAAAACTACGCTTTTGTTGGCGAGAACGGCCCGGCCCATTTCGCAGATTTGTTTGGCAACCATCAAACGCTAGCGGTCTATAGCTATATGTACGGGGCCCAGCGCAAGCAGCCCTGCCCCATGTGTACGTCGCTCATGTCCGCCTGGGACGGGGAATCGCTGGATGTGGAACAACGCATCGCACTGGTGATGGTGGCGCGCTCGCCGATTGAGCGCCTGCTGGCGGTCAAAAAGGAGCGCGGTTGGCGCAATCTCAAACTTTATTCAGACACCAGCGGCGACTTCACCCGCGACTATGTGAACGCAGACGATGCAGATATCCCTGGCTTCAATGTCTTTACCCGCCGTGACGGCACCATCCGCCACTTCTGGAGCGGAGAGATGGGCGGTAGCACCGCCGACCCTGGCCAGGACCCGCGCGGTGCGCCTGACCTGATGCCGCTGTGGACCATTCTGGACAGCACGCCCGAGGGGCGCGGGACGGATTGGTATCCCAGCTTGAACTACACCCGCACCTGACCATCGGCAGTCTGGACAAAGCGCCGTTTGATTGACAAGCCCACGCCTATTCATCGTCTGAATTCAAACCGGTTGCCGCATTTGTCTGACGGCCAGCTTTAGCACTTCCCTACAAGGTCAAGCAGATTAGCGGCCGAAGATGGACTCAGGTAGGCGCTCATCTCGACGTGCCCTTCAGACCGCAAGAGGAAGCTATGAACTCCATCATTTATATCGTCGGATTGATTGTCATCATTGGCGTCGTCTTGTCCTATTTCGGTTTTCGCTGAGCCCAGCGCCACCAGCCACGACAGCCCTTGTTGGGCACCCCGCCCACAGGGCCGGCAGGGTAATTTGGCCCAAGCCTAAAATAAGACGGTGTTGTCCATCGCCCCTCTCTCCCCCACCGCGCCCGTCTCCAGCATCCTCAATGCCGATCTGCACTGCCACTCGGTCGTGTCAGACGGGACGTTGACCCCAGAGCAACTTGCCGAACGCGCCAGTGCCAACGGCGTCGAGCTGTGGGCCTTGACGGATCACGATGAAATCAGCGGTCAGCACCGAGCTGCTGCGGCGGCGCGGGCCAACGGCATGCGCTACCTCACAGGCACTGAAATTTCAGTCACTTTTGCAGGTGAAACGGTTCACATTGTGGGACTGGGTTTTGATCCCGACGACGCAGCGATGGTGCAGGGGCTGCACGCCACGCGCGGCGGGCGCAGCCAGCGTGCGATGGAAATGGCGGATGGTCTAGCCAGGGTCGGGATCAAAAACGCGTACGAAGGTGCGCTTAAATTTGTGGGTAACCCCGACCTCATTTCACGTACCCACTTCGCCCGTTTTTTGGTTGAAAGTGGTGTCTGCAAGGAAACGTCGGAGGTGTTTCGCAAGTACCTGACTGAAGGCAAACCCGGCTACGTCGCGCACCGATGGGCCAGTTTGAAAGAAGCGGTTAGCTGGATCACCCGTGCCGGAGGCATAGCCATCATTGCGCATCCCGCGCGCTACAAGTTCACACCCAACGAAGAGTACGCGCTGTTCACCGAATTCAAGGCGCACGGCGGACGGGGCGTTGAAGTGGTGACCGGCAGTCACACGCCGCAGGAGTATGTGAAGTACGCCGAGACTGCGAAGGAGTTCGGTCTGGCGGCCTCACGCGGGAGTGATTTTCACAGCCCTGACGAAAGTCACAAAGACCTGGGAAGCCTGCCTTTTTTGCCGGGTGGCCTCACACCCGTCTGGGAACTGCTGGCAGACCGGATTCAGTAAGTCTCTTGCGCTTTGAGGAGACCTGCTGATGGCCCAGTTTTTTGAGGTTCACCCGGACAATCCGCAGACCCGCCTCCTCAGGCAGGCGGTCAATCTGCTGGCGCGAGGCGGCATTGCGGCGGTGCCGACCGATTCAAGTTATGCCCTGGTTTGCCACCTCGATGACAAGCTGGCTGCCGATAGCCTCAGGCGTATTCGCGGGGTAGACGACAAACACCACCTGACGCTGATCTGCCGCGACCTGAGCGAGTTGTCCAGCTATGCGCGGGTCGACAACCGGCAATTTCGCCTGCTTAAAACTGCCACACCCGGGCCTTACACCTTTATTCTGGATGCCAGCAAGGAAGTGCCACGCCGTCTGAGTCATCCCTCGCGCAAGACCATAGGCCTGCGCGTACCCGAGCACAAGACGCTGCAAGCGTTGCTGGAATTGCACGGTGCGCCGCTACTGGCCACCACCTTGATTCCGCGCGGCAGCACCGAGCCAATGAACGATGCCCACGACATCCGCGACCTGATGGAGCATGAGCTGGCTGCGGTGATTGATGCAGGCGCCTGCCACCAGGAACCGAGCACCGTGATTGACCTGACTGGCATGGCCGAGGGCGGCGAACCGTTGGTGATTCGGCAGGGACGCGGCAGCCTGCAAGCCATAGGGCTGTGAGTGGGCTGTGACAGCGCCGTCAAATCGGTCTGAGACAATCACGCCATGGATATTGCCAAGCTGATTCAAACTGTCGCCATTTATGCCTTGCCTGTGCTGTTTGCCATCACCCTCCACGAGGCAGCGCACGGCTACGTGGCCAAGCACTTCGGTGACAACACGGCCTGGGCGCTCGGCCGGGTCACGCTGAACCCGATCAAGCATATTGACCCGGTGGGCACCATCCTGATGCCGCTGGTGCTTTACATGGCCACCTCGGGTGCCTTTTTGTTTGGCTACGCCAAGCCGGTGCCGGTGCATTTTGGAAGATTGCGCCACCCCAAGCGCGACATGATCTGGGTGGCGCTTGCCGGACCTGGCGCCAATCTCGCTCAAGCCGTGTTATGGGGCATCGCGTTTTATCTGCTCAAGGGCGCCGGACTCAGCGAGCCCTTTTTTATCAAGATGTGCCAGGCGGGTATTTTGGTCAATGTGGTCATGTTTGTCTTCAATCTTTTCCCGCTGCCGCCCCTGGACGGTGGCCGCATCTTGGTCGGCCTGTTGCCCTACAAACCGGCCATGCTGCTATCACGCATCGAACCCTGGGGTTTCTTTGTTGTGATGGCGCTGGTGCTTGCCGGCGTTGTCAGCAAACTCTGGATGCAACCACTGATGTCGGTGACCTACGGGTTTCTTGAGGCCCTGTTGACGCCGCTGGCGCTGCTGGTGCAATGACAGTCATCGAGGCCATACAAGTAAAAAGATGAGCACCCAGCGTTTTCTGACCGGTATCACCACCACGGGCACCCCCCATCTCGGTAACTACGTCGGCTCGATCCGGCCGTCTGTGGCTGCGAGCAAGGGTGTGGATGCAGAAAGTTTTTATTTTCTGGCCGATTACCACGCACTGATCAAGTGTGATGAGCCGGAGCGGATTCAGCGCTCGACGCTCGAAATCGCGGCCAGCTGGCTGGCGGCGGGGCTGGACCCCGATCAGGTCACCTTTTACCGCCAGTCCGACATCCCCGAAATTCCGGAGCTCACCTGGCTGCTGACCTGCGTGACCGGCAAAGGCGTGCTCAACCGCGCACACGCCTACAAAGCGTCGGTAGACAAAAACGTGGCGTCGGGCACAGAACCCGATGCGGATGTCACGGCTGGACTATTTATGTACCCGGTGTTGATGGCTGCCGACATTCTGCTGTTTCAGGCACACAAGGTACCGGTTGGACGCGATCAGATCCAGCACATCGAAATGGCGCGTGACATTGCTCAGCGCTTTAACCATCTGTATGGCGATCACCTGGTTTTGCCCGAAGCCCTGATCGAGGAGTCGGTCGCAACGCTGCCGGGCCTTGACGGCCGCAAGATGAGCAAGAGCTATGACAACACCATTCCGCTCTTTGCTTCGCGCGAACAACTTCAAAAACTGATTGCCGGAATCGTGACCGATTCACGGCTGCCGGGCCAGGCAAAAGATCCCCAGGGATCTGCCTTGTTTCAGATTTACCAGGCCTTTGCCACGCCTTCAGAGACCGCTGCCATGCGTCAGGCCTTCTCCGACGGTATTGCTTGGGGTGACGCCAAATCCAGCTTGCTGCAGCGTATCGACCAGGACCTTGCGCCGCTGCGTGATCAGTACCACAGCCTGGTCAGCCATCCAGCGAAAATTGAGGCGCTGTTGCAGGCGGGCGCGGCTAAAGCCCGCGCCAGAGCGACGCCGCTGTTACGCGAATTGAGGCATGCAGTGGGGCTGCGCAGGCTGGCTGCCCCAAGCGCCGCCACACCCGCGCAAAAATCCACCAAAACAACCCTCGCCAGCTTCAAGCAGTACCGGGAGCAAGATGGCCAGTTTCACTTCAAACTGGTCAGTGACTCCGGCAAGCTGTTGCTGCAAAGTCAGGGATTTGCCCAAGCGCGGGACGCGGCCCTGGCCATCAGCGCCCTGCGCCAGCAAGGAGCGGCAGCCCTGGCGTCGCTGGCCGATCAGCTGCAGTTTGCAGACAACGTTCATTCGGCTGAAGTTGCCGCAGCACTCGATCAGCTGGCGGCAGCCAGCCTGTGAATAAGAGCAAGCAAGTCGTATTCCTATCGCACAGGGATCAATAAGCCGCTAGGATATGAATACCTTGGTTTGCTGCCGCATAGTTTGAGGCGCTCGGCCATCAGCAAGCTGTGATGCGCACAAGCCATCAGGCGTTGACATTTTCAAGGCGGGCTCATGAGCATTTTCGTCATCGATGATCACCCCCTGATGCGTGAAGCAGTCGCCGGGTTGATTCGTCGCATGAGCCTCACAGCTACCGAGCTTGACTCACTCGCAGCGGTTGCCGCAGCAGTCGCATCTGACGGCGAACCTGAACTGATCAGCCTGGAAATTCTCGTATCCGGGGTCAGCACTGTTGCCGGTTTGGCTCAGCTCAGACAACAGTTTCCCAAGGTCCCGATTGTTGTGCTGTCGGCAGCAGACCCACACGAGCTGGAAGAAGAGGCCATGCAAGCGGGTGCCAGCGCATACCTACACAAGTCAGCGAGCGCCACTGAAATCAGCGGCGTCCTGCGGAGCTTTCTGTCTGGCGGGCAGGAGCCACTGCCGGCGGCGCCCGGAAAGCTGTCCAAGCGCCAGAAGCAGTTATTGCTCCTGCTCGACAAGGGCATGAGCAACCGCGATATTGCCGAGGCGCTGCAAATCAGCGAGCATACCGTCAAGGTTCACCTCTGGCGGCTGTTTAGACGCCTCAATGTCAAAAGCCGGTCGCAGGCGAGCCATCTGGCCCGCACCCAGGGCATGCTTTGATGGATGAATCGGCTTCCCCCAGCACAAGCACCCAATGTGACATGATTAGCCCCTCTGAAAGGGAGTCATCGCATGAGCAAACTGTTTGAGCCACTGGCCATCGGCAACCTGGTTCTTGCCAACCGTATCGTCATCGCACCCATGTGCCAGTATTCGGCTGAAGAGGGTTCAGCGGGAGATTGGCACATGATTCACCTGGGGCATTTGGCCCTGTCTGGCGCTGGTTTGCTGATTCTGGAAGCGACAGCCGTCTCACCTGAAGGCCGCATTTCTCCAACTGACCTGGGTCTGTATTCGCAAGACAACGAGGCAGCGCTGGCCCGGGTACTGCGCGCCATGCGCCAGCACTCCCCGATTCCCGTGGCGATTCAGTTGTGTCACGCTGGACGCAAGGCTTCGAGCCGCGCGCCATGGGATGGCGGCACACAGATTCGGCCAGACGAGCCGCAGGGCTGGCAAACCGAAGCACCGTCCACCGTGCCGCATGCGGCAGAAGAAGTCCATCCCGTGGCGCTCGATCACGCTGGCCTTCAACGGGTGCGGCAAAACTTTGTGGAGGCGGCTGGTCGTGCCGCGCGGCTAGGGCTGGACGGCATAGAAATCCATGCAGCACACGGCTACTTGTTGCATCAATTTTTATCGCCCCTGGCGAACCACCGGCAAGACGCCTACGGGGGCAGTCTGGAAAACCGGATGCGCTTCCCGCTGGAAGTATTCGAATCCGTGCGGGCCGCCTTTCCGGCCGACAAGCCAGTTTGGGTTCGCATCTCGGCCACCGACTGGGTTCCCGGCGGATGGGACCTTGAGGGAACGGTGGCGCTCTCCAATGCCTTAAAAGCCCGGGGCTGCGCTGCCATTCATGTGTCAACCGGAGGCGTTTCTCCGGCACAGAGCATCAAGCTGGGGCCCAGCTATCAAGTGCCATTCGCACAAAGGGTCAAGGCTGAGGTGGGTCTGCCGACCCTGGCCGTGGGTCTAATTACCGAGCCTGAGCAGGCAGAAGCCATTATTGCGAATGGTGAGGCGGATGCGGTGTCGCTGGCGCGCGCCATGCTGTACGACCCACGCTGGCCCTGGCATGCTGCCGCAAAACTGGGCGCCAAGGTGAGCGCCCCCCACCAGTACTGGCGTTGCCAACCCCGCGAACACTCTGACCTGTTCATGGATGCGCGCCATGGCCAGCGTTGACGGGTATCCGAGCTAACACTGAATTCACACCGGAATACCTGCTTTCAGGTCGAGAGCTGTGCTTTCCGAGGACTGCTTTGTCTCGACGGCGGCTCTCGGGCCATAAGCTGCCGTTCGCCAGCGACCGGAATCAGGCAACAGATATGGCGGCCTGATACCGATTCCAAAAGTTATACATTTCCGTTCTCGGATAGCTCAACTAGATCGGCTAAGCCCGCTGGGATTTGAGCAGCTTCTAACTGGAAGCT
>JANMBW010000427.1:0-5247 GCA_031360565.1 Polaromonas sp. | reverse complement strand
GGACTTTGACCTGAGCGGTTCGGCTTTCCGCGATGGCCTGACGCCGTGGCAGCGTGAGGAGATCGAGCAAACCAAAAGACAGCAGGCGGCCGATTTCCAGCTCGTCCCCAAAGCGCATGCGCTCAAAGGTGAACACCGGGTTGGCGATGCGCCCGATTTGACTGGCTTGCGACAGGTCCATCCAGCTTTGCGCCAGCAGCGTTTGTACTGCAGGGCTGTTGCTCAGGGCGAGTTGAACCGCGTCGTCCATGCTCAGGGGGTTGGCGAGCAATTCGTTGCTGAGTTTGGCGCGCGCCTGCTGCTGGGCGGCGGTGCGGTTCAGCTCAAGTTTGCCCTGCGTGAAGCCGCTGGTTTGCTGGTTAGCGTCTTGCAAGGTCTGATCAATATTGACCGACGCGCAGCCAGTCAATACCCACACCGCCGAGGCCAGAGCGGTCAGTTTGAGGTGTCTCGACAGTCGAGTCATGCTGAGGCCTTCATGGTTTTGCGGGTGAAGTCGGTGCAGGCTCTGGCTTGGGGGCTGAAGCGGGCGCGGCGGCTTCTTTGGCGTAGGCGCGCCAGCCGCCGATCTGGGCGGTGGTGTCGTTGGCGGCTTTCCAGTCGACGGTTTTGTCGTCGGTGTAAGGCTGGTAGCCGTCCAGTGCGGACTGGAAGCTAAGCTGCGCGGGCGGCTGGGGTGCGGAGGGTGGAGCCGCCGCAGTCTGCGCCTGAGCGGTCAGGCTGAGCAGACTGACCAGTCCACTGGTCACAACAAAAAAACGGGTGTTCACTAAAAATCTCCTGACGCTTGCAAGACGGGCAGGTTGCCCGGTTCATCTGGCACTGGCAGGGTGGCCAGGTACCGGACGGCAAAGTACAGGCCCAGTTTGGGCCTGACGGTCAGGAAATCGGTGGTTTTTGGCTCAGAGCCGGAGAGGCGCTGGCGAACGAATCTGAAACTATTTGTTGCAAGGCCGAAGCACTGATCAAAGCCGCAACCGGCGTGACGACAGTGGTGATAGCGACAGAATGACAGGTCTGGCAGGCAGCGCATGCACCGCAATGACTGTCGGACGCAGGCCCGGAACCCACCGCCTCGTCGGCTGCGTGCCCGGCGCAGTCAGTCGACGTTTGTGCACTGGTTTGATGATTAAAATCGGCACTAGCAAGCGCAGATTGGTCGTTTATTGCTACTATAGTTGTAGCGTTCTGATGGTGCGCAGACGTGGGCACGGCATGGCTTGACACCATTTCTGTCGCCATCTGAATGCCCATGGCATCAGCCGTCCAGCCACGAAGGGGCAGCATCAATATCATCAGGGCCAATAAAAAAACGCGCATGCTTCAATGATAGTCGGCTAGCCAAAAAGTTCAATGCGTCGCCAAGTGCTTGAGACGAAGCGCAGCCGACGCAGGCTTGGTGGCATGATCAAAAAATTGCGGCGCACTCACGCTTGGCGGTGGCTGCAATCCCCTCTCACCTTCTTTAACTTCTTAAATATCTGATGAATCAAGCTTCAGGCTGGCGAATTTGGCAGCAATGGTCACCCGGTCGCTGGGGCGTGTTGGCCGCGCTGGCGTCTGCTGGGCTATTTGGCGCGGGGACGCCACTGGCCAAAGCACTGCTGGATCAGGTCAGCCCCTGGATGCTGGCCGGACTTCTTTATCTGGGGTCGGGTGTGGGCTTGGGGATTTACCGCTGGCTGCGGGGTATGGTGACCCCACGCCTCAATCCGGGCGAGCGGTATTGGATGCTGGCGGCCCTCCTGTGCGGCGGCGGTATCGCGCCGGTGTTGCTGATGTACGGGCTATCCGGTATGGCGGCCAGTCATGCGGCCTTGCTGCTCAATGCAGAGGCGGTGCTCACCACTTTGCTGGCTTGGGCGGTGTTCAAGGAAAATCTCGGACCGCGCATTGCGTGCGGCATGGTGGCCATTGTGGCGGGCGCAGTGCTGCTGAGTTGGCCTGCTCAGGGGGGCAGTGTCGGCGCCTTGTCGGCCTCCTTGTGGCCTGCCGTGGCGGTGGTGCTGGCCTGCCTGTTCTGGGCACTCGACAACAACTTCACCCGCAAGGTGTCTTTGAACGACGCGTCCTGGGTGGCCTGCATCAAGGGCCTGGTCGCGGGTACCACCAACCTGCTGCTGGCCTGGATGCTGGGATCTGGCTTACCGCCTATCAGCGGACTGGCGGCGGCCATGGGCTTGGGTTTTCTGGCCTATGGCGTCAGTCTGGCACTGTTTGTGGTCGCCTTGCGGCATCTGGGCGCCTCGCGTGCTGGCGCTTATTTTTCTACGGCGCCGTTTGTCGGTGCATTGATCTCGGTCTTGTTTTTCGCCGAACCGACAAGCTGGCAATTGCTGGCCGCGGCATCCTTGATGGCGCTCGGAATCTGGTTGCACCTGACCGAGCACCACGACCACACCCATCTGCATGAAGCGCTGGAGCATGAACACGCACACTCCCACGCGACTGACCCGGCTGGCGATCCGCACCATAGCCATGTGCACGCGCCGGGCGTGGTCGGCCCGCATTCACACGCCCACCGCCATGAACCCATGACCCACAGCCACCCGCACTTCCCGGACGCTCACCACCGCCATGAGCACTAAAAATAGCCAGGTGCCGCCGCAACAGTCTGCAGCCCTGCACGAGAAGGTGTGGCCACGACGCGTGCCGCGCAGCATCACGCCCCCTGCGACCTCGCTGTGGCACAACCTGGCCGTCAATGCCTTGCGTTTTCCAGACAAACCCGCACTGGTTTTTTTTGAGCAGGTGTTTACTTTTTCCGAGGTGCTGCAACAGGCCGAGCGCCTCGCCGCCACGCTGCATCGGATGGGCGTCAAGAAAGGCGACCGGGTAGTGCTGGTCATGCAAAACTGCCCGCAGTGGGTGATTGCCCATTTTGCAATCTTGCGGGCCAACGCGGTGGTGGTTCCGGTCAACCCGATGAATCGCGCCGAAGAGCTCAAGCACTACATCCTCGATCCCGATGCCCGGGTCGCCATCACGGCGGCAGACCTCGCGGCAGAGCTCGTCAAGGCCAACGCGCCGCTGGAACCTGGCCAGCGCCTCACCCACCTCATCGTGACGCACTACGGCGACGCGATGGGGGCTTCGGCGGGCGAGTTTGCAGATCAGCCTGCCGGCATGCCCGAGGCCTGGCGCGACTGGCTGGGCAGCCGATACCCGCTGCCTCAGCCAGATGGCGTCACGGTCATGGAGTGGCGAGACGCCATAGTCAGCAGCACCGACGATTTGCCGCTGCATTCGGCGACCTCCCAGGACCTTGCCGTGTTGCCTTACACCAGTGGCACCACCGGACTGCCCAAAGGGTGCATGCACACGCATGCCAGTCTGATGCACAACGCGGTGGCGACCTGCCTGTGGAGCAGCAGCAACTTTTCCAGCGTGACGCTGTCGGTTGTACCGATGTTTCATATCACCGGCATGGTGTCGGTCATGCATGCCACGATGTATGGGGGCGGCACCTTGATCATCATGCCGCGCTGGGACCGTGAACTGGCAGGGCAGCTGATCTCGCAATGGCGGGTGACGCACTGGACCAATATTCCGACCATGGTGATTGACCTGTTGGCCAGTCCCCACTTTGCCAGTTTTGATCTGAGCAGTCTGGTTTATATCGGCGGCGGCGGTGCTGCCATGCCGCAGGCCGTTGCCCAGCGCTTGTTCGACCAATACGGCCTGCGGTATGCAGAAGGTTACGGTCTTACTGAAACCGCGGCGCCGTCGCACAGCAATCCCCACGATGCGACCAAGCAGCAATGCCTGGGCGTACCCTTTATCAGCGTCGATTCTCGCGTGATCGACCCGCTTACCTTGAAGGAGCTGCCGCAGGGCGAACTGGGGGAAATCGTCATGCATGGACCGCAGATTTTCCAGGGTTATTGGAAGCGGCCCGATGCGACGGCTGAGGCCTTTATTGAAATGGACGGCAAGCGCTTTTTCCGTTCTGGTGATCTGGGGCGGGTGGATGAGGAGGGCTATTTTTTCCTGACTGACCGCCTCAAGCGAATGATCAATGCGTCGGGTTTCAAAGTCTGGCCGGCAGAAGTCGAAGCCCTGATGTTCCGGCATCCGGCGATTCAGGAGGCCTGCATCATTTCCACCCGCGACGCTTACCGGGGTGAGTCAGTCAAGGCCGTGGTGGTGCTTCGCAGTGCCATGAAGGGCCAGGTCACTGAAGACGACATCATTGGCTGGTGCAAAGACAATATGGCGGCCTACAAGTACCCGCGTGTGGTCCAGTTTGTCGATGCCCTGCCCAAAAGCGGTTCGGGCAAGGTCCTGTGGCGCACGCTACAGGAGGCTGAAGGCGCTTAGGCGCCAGCTGTCAAGCGGCGAGGGGTGATCTCTACCGAATCAGTGGTGGTGCTCATCCAGACCGTTCCGTCCTGCACCGTCACCTGTAGTTGCATGCTGCGTTCGGCCAATCTGGCCAGGGCCTGACTCTGAGGCGCGTCGATCTGCCACACCAACAGGTTGGCGGCGCGGGTCAGCTTGGTCTCCATGGTTTTCCACCACACCGCGGTGCTGCTTGAAAAGCTGTAAGCAGTGACCTGCTCGGCCCGGCCAGCGGCGCGCATCAGGCGTTTGTCGTCAGGTTGGCCCACGTCTATCCAGTGCAGAACCGCGTCGGTGTAATCCTTGTGCCAGAGCGCGGGTTCATCCGCGTCCCACAAGTCCTTGGCAAATTCGAGCTTGCCTTTTTTCTCGTCAGCCGGCACGTGCAGGGCATAGGCCAGCAGGCGGATCATCATGCGCTCGTCGGTCTCGGAAGGGTGACGCGCAATGATCACCTGGTGGTCGCCGTAAATGCCGCGGTCCATGTTGGCGATCGCCAGCTGGGCTTTATGAATGGTGGCTTTAAGTGCCATGGTGCAGAGTGCAAGGTTGGTGTGAAGTTAGCGCTGTATTGGAACAGAGCTTTGCAGTTCACTCAGACCAAAGCTGCCCTGGGTATAGTTTGGCCATGCTCAAGTTGTCTGTTCTGGACCAGTCGGTCGCGGTCTCCGGCGCTACCCAAGCCGCTGCCATTGGCCATACGCTGGCGCTTGCCAGGCATGCCGAAGCGCTTGGTTACCACCGCTTCTGGGTCAGCGAGCACCACAGTCACGCCAGCATTGTCGGCACCGCCCCCGAGGTATTGATGGGAGCCATTGCCGCAAGCACCGCGCGTATTCGAATTGGCAGCGCCGGCGTGATGCTGCCGCACTATGCTGCGCTCAAGGTGGCGGAGCAGTTTCGGGT
>JANMBW010000243.1:0-5481 GCA_031360565.1 Polaromonas sp. | reverse complement strand
GGCGTCACGTGGTCAAACAGCGTGCCGCCCATCCAGAACCCCTTGTCGCAGCCCGCGCCAGCGTGCTGGCCCGTGAAACTGCGGCCATCGACCAACAGTTGGGCACCCTCTTTGACGCCTTGTTCGATGTAGCCTGTGATGCGCTGGTGGGCAGCTGCGGTGACGATGGGTCCCATTTCTGCGTCAAGGTGCACACCGTTCTTGATCACCAGGGTCTCGGCGCGGGCCTTCAGCATGGGGATCAGACGTTCGCCGACATCGCCCACCAGTACCGCCACCGAAATAGCCATGCAGCGCTCGCCTGCCGAGCCATAGCCCGCGCCAATCAGCGCATCGACGGCCTGCTCCAGATCGGCATCCGGCATCACGACCATGTGGTTCTTGGCGCCGCCCAGCGCCTGCACACGTTTGCCGTGGTGCGCGCCCGTTTCATAAATGTAGTTGGCGATTGGCGTCGAGCCGACAAAAGACACGGCCTTGACATCCGGATGCACCAGCAGCGCATCGACCGCTTCCTTGTCGCCCTGCACCACATTGAAGACACCGTCCGGCAAGCCGGCCTGTTTGAACAGCTCGCCCATGAACAGGCTGGGGCTGGGGTCAATCGGGCTGGGCTTGAGCACAAAGGTGTTGCCGGCAGCAATCGCGACCGGAAACATCCACATCGGCACCATCACCGGGAAGTTGAACGGCGTGATGCCAGCCACCACACCCAGGGGCTGACGCAGGGTCCAGTTGTCGATGCCGGTGGAGACCTGATCGGTGAAGTCGCCCTTGAGAAGCTGCGGAATACCGCAGGCAAATTCAACAATGTCGATGCCGCGGGAGACCTCACCCTGGGCATCGGTAAAGACCTTGCCGTGCTCGGCGGTGATCATGTGCGCCAGCTTGTCCTTGTTGGCATTGAGCAGTTCCAGAAACTTGAACATGATGCGGGCGCGGCGAATCGGTGGTGTATCGGCCCAGGCCGGAAAGGCCGCCTGGGCTGCGGCGACCGCAGCATCGACATCCTCTGTGCTGGCTAGCGCCACCTGAGCAGAAACGGCACCGGTAGCAGGGTTGAAAACGTCTTGCTTTCGCGTAGAGCCGCCTGCCGCTGGGCGACCGTTGATGTAATGGGCGATGGATGTGTGAGCGGCAGACATGGGGATCCTTTGAAGGGTGAAGGGCAAGTCATTACGCCGACCGGCGTAGTGATTGATGGTGCTGCAAGTCTAGGACCCGCGCGCTGATTTGATAATCCCCTCTTTAGTGATTACATTGTTCATATTTTTGAACAATCAACCTTGTGTGACGCCGCATGTCCTCTGATCAACTCGCTCCCCTGGTGGCCGACCTACACCTGCTGACGGTGTTGGCCGCCACCCGCAGCTTCACCGAAACCGCGCGCCGGCTGGGCGTTTCCAAGGCCTCTTGCAGCATGCGCATCAGCGAGTTGGAGCATGCCGCAGGGGTGTCACTGGTGCGTCGCACCACCCGCTCGGTCGGACTGACGGAGGCCGGGCAGCAGCTCGTCAATGAGATGCAGCCCGCTTTCAGCCGCATCAGCGACAGTTACACCTCGGTGAAAGATCTGGTCGGAACGCCGCGCGGCCTGATTCGGGTCACCGCACCGGTAGCGCTGGGCAGGCAGCATCTGGCGCCTTGCGTCGCCAGTTTTCTCCAGCGCTTTCCCGACATCCAGATCGAGCTGGAACTGACCGACCGCTTTGTCAACTTGGCCAGTGAAGGTTTTGATCTGGCGATTCGCCACACCAGCGCACCACCCGAGACCCATGTCGCCTGGGTATTGTGTGAAACCCGCGCTCAACTGGTGGCCAGCCCCGATTATCTGAAGCGGCGCGGCATGCCCTCGCACCCATCTGAGTTGTCGGCACACGATTGCCTGCTGTATCTGGGTGCAGGCCACGCCGGCAGCTGGACCTTTGCCCGCCATTCCACGCAGCCTCGCAGCGGCAAAAAGAAACCGGAAGAGCGCGTCGGTGTGATGGTGCAGGGCGTGCTCAAGGCCAATAACAGCGAGGTGCTTAGAGAGGCCTTGCTGGCGGGTTTGGGCATTGGCTTGCTGCCCGACTTCAGCCTGCCGCCAGCTTCGGACCCTAAGCATCCTCCCCTGCAACCGGTACTTCCGGATTGGCTGGTGCAAGGGTTTTTTGGGGAGCGGATTTACGCGCTCCGGCCCTGGTCGGCGCAGGTCCCGAAAGCGGTTCAATGCTTTGTCGAACATTTGCGCGCCCACTTTGCGCCTGGCTTCGGCGTGGCCCCGCTTCAGCCCCCGCAAAGCGCTTTACCGCCATCAAAAACCGCACAGATAATCACGCGATGAACAATCGATGGAAGCCCAGCGTGACCGTGGCGGCAGTGATTTCAAAGAACTTCGACGGCCTGCAGAAATTTTTGTTGGTCGAAGAACAAACGCGGGACGGCTTGCGGCTCAACAATCCGGCAGGCCACCTTGATCCAGGCGAAAGTCCGTCCCAAGCTTGCGCGCGCGAAACCTTGGAAGAAACTGCTTTTCATTTCACCCCGACCGCCATCGTTGGCATTTATCTGTCGCGTTTTGAACAGCTGCAGGCCGATGACGTGCTGGACATCACCTACCTGCGTTTTGCGTTTTGCGGTGAACTTGGTGAACGGGTTGCGGGTCAGCCCCTAGACGAGGGCATCGTGCGAACCGTGTGGATGACAGCCGAGGAAATCCGGGCCAGCGTCAACCGGCACAGAAGCCCGCTGCTGCTCCGCTGCATGGAAGACTACCTCGCCGGGCGGCGCTATCCGCTCGATCTCGTGATCACCGATCCGACTGTTGTGCGGCAGGCTTCATAGCGTGATCACCCTCGAGAAAGCATTGCCATGAATCTGCAAGACTGGATTGGCCGCAGCGAAACGGTCAACGACACGGCTACCGCTACGCCGTACGCCGCCCTGTCGGCAACACTGGATCAGCCCGACACCACCCGTCCGGCGCCCGGCACGCCGCTGCCCTGCCTGTGGCACTGGCTGTATTTTTTGCCGATTCACGCGCAGTCCGACATCGGCGCCGACGGCCATGCCAAGCGCGGCGGCTTCATGCCACCGGTGCCGCTGCCGCGCCGCATGTGGGCGGGTAGCGACTTTGCGTTTCACGAGCCGCTGCTGATCGGCGACGCGCTGCAGCGCACCTCGACGATTGTCGACGTCAAGGAAAAATCGGGTCGCACCGGCAGCCTGATTTTTGTCAAGGTGCGGCATGAAGTCCGGCGCAACGGCGCCGCTGTAGTCGCGCTAACCGAGCACCACAACATCGTCTACCGTGCGGCGGCCGAGCCTGGCGACGTGGCACCACCGCCGCAGGCAGCGCCTGCTGAATCGGCCTGGACGCGGCACATCGTGCCCGACGATGTGCTGCTGTTTCGCTATTCGGCGCTCACCTTCAATGGACACCGCATCCACTACGACCGCAAGTACGTCACCGAGGTCGAGGGCTACCCGGGCCTGATCGTGCACGGGCCGCTGATCGCCACGCTGTTGATGGACTTGCTGCGCCGACAGCGACCCGATGCTCAGGTGCTGCACTTTGTGTTCAAGGCCGTGCGCCCCACCTTCGACACCCATCCCTTCTCGGTCCACGGCCAGCCGTCGGCAGATGGCAAAAGCGTGCGCTTGTGGGGGCGCGACCACGAAGGCTGGCTGACCATGGACGCCACCGCCACGCTAGCCTGAAACCTACCGCGACAACCCCTCATCACTCCGCAGAAATCTTTCGTTCCTTGATGATGCGTCCCCAGGTGGCAGTTTCACTGGCCATGTATTTGGCCAGTTCGTCACGTGTACCGGGCATGGGCGTCAGGCCATGTTTGAGGAGTTGCTCCTTGACGTCAGGAGAATTCAAAACCTTGACGATTTCGAGGTTCCAGCGGTCCAGCAGCGGCTTGGGTGTTTTGCCGGCGGCCACAAAGGCATACCAGTTGGTCGCGTTGAAGCCGGGGTAACCGGATTCGGCGATGGTCGGTACATTGGGCAAAAAGGCTGGCCGGGTCAAGCCGGTAGTCGCCAGCGCGATCAGCTTGCCTGACTCGATGTGGGGCGCAGAAGTAGACGGCGTCGAGTAGTAGGACGCGACCCGGCCACCCAGCAAGTCCTGCAGCGCCGGTGCGCCGCCCTTGTAGGGACTGTGCACGGTATCGATGCTGGCCCGGTCATTGAACAGCTCGCCAGCCAGGTGCGATGCCGACCCCGCGCCAGTCGAGGCAAAGTCCAGAACGCCGGGTTTCTTTTTGGCCAGCGCGACATATTCCGCCAAAGTTTTCACACCCACCCCTGCGTGCACCACTAGCACATTGGGGAAGTTGACGCCCATGGTGATGGGCGCGAGGTCGCGCACCGGGTCATAGGGCAACTTCATCAGGTGCGGTGCAATCGTCAATGGGCCGACCGAGCCAAACAGGAGTGTGCTGCCATCACCGGGCGAGTTGGCGACAAACTGATGGGCAATATTGCCGCCGGCACCCGGCTTGTTGTCGACCAAAACGGTCTGGCCGATGTTCTCACCGAGCTTTTTCGCGATCAGGCGCGCAGCGGTGTCCGATGCCCCTCCCGCTGCAAAACCGACCACCATGGAAACCGGTTTCTTGGGTGGAAAGTCCTGCGCCAGCGCTGGCCATGAGACGGTCGTTAGCAGCACCAGTGCGGTACCGAGCTTGAGCAGTCTGCGTTTTGTCATGTTGTCTCCTGAAGTCGATCTCAATACAGGGCATCAATCCGAACCCAGGGCCAGCGAACCCGGCTGACGCTTTTCAACGGCATACCGCAGCAAGGCCGCGGTACGGAAAATCCCGTGCGCAAACTTACTGTAAGGCAGGGTGGCAAACAAGGCCATCACCACGCCCAGATGAACAGCCAACAGAGCGGGCAGGGCCGGGGTGGCCCGTGCCAGCCACAGAACCAGTCCACTGCTGCTGGTCAGGAAAAGCAGCGCGATAAAGCCCAGGTCCATGGGTTTTTGGGCGGCGTCTCCGTGCCGGGGATCGCGCCGGCGATTGAGCCGATACAGGCTCACCGTGCCCAGCACCATCAAGATACCGCCAAGCGCGCCCAGCAACTTGGGCAAACTCGGCAGATCGTACGGTGCCATCCAACCCCAAACATAGTGGTACAGCGTGGCCACGCTGGTGGCAGCAAAGCACAGCAAAAATCCGTAGAAAGTCAGGTGGTGGGCGCGGCGCCGCGACAGCGAGTAGGCATCGTCTTCGTTGTTGCAGCCTTCGCCATGGCCACCGCCCAGGTACTTCAAGCGCAGCACATCATGGGTTGCCTCGGCAACTGCAGGCACACTGACTGGCCGGCCGGTAGTCGCCGGCGTGACTTCGCGCCAGAAGCGCCGCACGCCCAGTCCCAAGGCCAGCACCGCAAACAAAAATACCGGCGCGAACAGGCTGACCAGTAGGTTGTGCGGGAACAGCTTGTAAAAATTGCCGCGCAGGTCACCGCCCCACAAGGTGC
>JANMBW010000242.1:0-4276 GCA_031360565.1 Polaromonas sp. | reverse complement strand
TGTGCCCGACCCCGACTTGTTGATTCGAACCGGTGGCGAGCTGCGCATCAGCAACTTTTTACTCTGGCAGGCGGCCTATGCAGAATTGCATTTTTCGGACAAGCTCTGGCCAGATTTTGATGACGCAGCGCTGGACGAAGCAGTTGCCGTGTTTCGAAGTCGTGAGCGTCGCTTTGGCCAGACCTCTGCCCAACTTGGTGACGACGGTCAAGTGCAGGGCTTGGTGACCGATAAAGTTCAGGCCGCCTGATGCTCGGCCAGCGTGTGGTCACTGCCATCGTCCTGCTGGCTATTCTGCTGCCTGCCCTGTTTTACCGCACGCCGGTTCCGTTTTGCGCGGTGGCGCTGGTTTTGATTGCTGCCGGGGCCTGGGAATGGGGCCGCCTTAACGGCTGCGGCCAGCCTGCTTCTCTGCTGTGGATGCTGGCCTGTGTCATTCTTTGCGCGCTGTCCTGGTACTTCGGCCTGCTGGTGAAGCCTCTGCAGCAGCTCTGGATCGTGGCGGGCGCTGCCTGGGTACTGGTGGGCGCGTGGCTGTTGCATCACGGTGTGCCGGGTTGGTCTGCGCTGCCCAGAGCATGGCGACTGACGGGTGGCGTGGCGATGCTGTGGCTGGCCTGGCTGGCGGTCGCGCAGGCCAGGGTGCTCGGCATCAGTTTCCTGTTGTCCATCCTGCTGCTGGTCTGGGTCGCTGATATTTCCGCCTATTTCGCCGGGCGCGCCCTTGGGGGACGGTTCATCAAGCGCAAATTGGCGCCCTCCATCAGCCCTGGTAAAAGTTGGGAAGGGGTGTTGGGCGGCATGGCCGGCGTGATTGTTTTGGCCTGCCTGGGGTTTGCGCTGGACGCCAGTTCGACGGGCTCAAATGGGGGAGGGTGGAGCGGAAGTTTTTTTGCCCGTTTCGGAATGCGTCATGGCGTCATGCTGATGCTGCTGTCGGTGGTGTTTCTGGCGGCTATGAGTGTGGTGGGCGACCTGGTCGAATCCCTGGTCAAGCGCAGCGCTAAGGCTAAGGATTCGAGTGGCCTATTACCCGGCCATGGCGGGGTGTTGGACCGTGTGGACGCGCTGCTGCCGACCGTGCCGCTGGCCATGATGCTGGCCTCCCTTTAGCTTTTGCTTGTCTTTTATGTCTTGTAAGAAGCAACGCATCACTATTTTGGGGTCCACTGGATCGGTCGGAGTCAGCACCCTGGACGTGATTGCTGCGCACCCCGATCGCTTCGAGGTGTTTGCCTTGAGTGCCGCGACGCAGACCGACCTGATGCTGGCCCAATGTGCCCGCTTCCGGCCGCACTATGCCGTCATGGTCAGCGAGCCGCAGGCCCGCGAGCTGGCAGAAAAAATTAAGGCAAATGACCTTCCAACCACCGTATTGTCTGGAACTAGCGCTCTCAAACATATAGCATCACATGATCAGACCGAGGTGGTCATGGCTGCCATCGTGGGGGCAGCAGGCTTGGGCCCCTGCATGGCTGCTGCGCAGGCCGGCAAGCGACTGCTGCTGGCCAACAAGGAAGCCCTGGTAGTCGGTGGCGACATCTTCATGCACGCGGTGCAAGCCGGTGGGGCGCAGCTGCTTCCTATCGACAGCGAACATTCCGCGATTTTCCAGTCGCTCCCTGAGGACCCCTCGACCTGGTCAAGCCGGGTTGAGAAAATCATCCTCACGGCTTCGGGCGGACCTTTTCGCACGCGAGACCCTTCCACTTTGCGTGAAGTCACGGTGGACGAGGCTTGTGCCCATCCCAACTGGGTGATGGGGCGAAAAATTTCGGTTGATTCTGCGACCATGATGAACAAGGCGCTGGAAGTCATAGAAGCCAAATACCTGTTTGGTCTGCAGCCTGCGCAAATCGAGGTGGTGATTCATCCCCAAAGCGTCGTTCACTCGATGGTGCAATACCTCGACACTTCTGTCATCGCCCAGTTGGGCACACCCGACATGCGGGTGCCGATTGCTTACGGCTTGGCCTGGCCCGAGCGGATTGCATCCGGTGCCCAGGCGCTGGATTTCAAAGCGCTCGCCAACATGACCTTTGAAGTGCCTGACCACCACCGCTTTCCAGGTTTGCAGCTGGCTTGGGAAGTCTTGGCGGCACCTTCTGGCACGCCTGCGGTGCTCAATGCCGCCAACGAGATCGCGGTAGCGGCATTCCTGGACAAGCGGATACGTTTTGATCAGATTCACGCGATTAACCGTGCAACTTTGGATAGCCTGCCAGTGTCGGACCTGCGCGGGATCGATGATTTGCTGGCGCTCGACGCCGAAGCTCGTTCGGTAGCCCGTGCCATAGCCGAACAACTGGAGTGTTGACATGCTGACATTGATCGCTTTTATCGTGGCACTGGGCGTCTTGATTGCCGTGCATGAATACGGACACTATCGGGTCGCGGTGGCTTGCGGGATCAAGGTTCTGAAGTTTTCGATTGGTTTTGGCAGGCCTATTTATACCTGGCGACTGGCAGGTAAATCGACCGAGTTTTGCATTGGCATCTTGCCCTTGGGCGGTTACGTCAAGATGCTTGATGAGCGGGAGGCTCCAGTCGATCTGGCAGAGCGGCATCTGGCCTTCAATACCCAGCCGCTGGCATCACGAGCAGCGGTCGTCGCGGCGGGCCCAGCGGCTAATTTGCTGCTTGCAATTGCCCTGTACAGCGTGGTGAACTGGGTCGGCGTTCAGGAGCCCCGGGCGGTGCTTGCCAGCCCGGTGGCGGGATCCGTTGCTGAAAGCGCCGGGTTGCGTGGACGGGAACTGGTGCAGCAAGCGGCATTTGAAGGTGAAACGCCGGAGCCAGTCCGCTCGTTCGAGGACTTGCGCTGGCGGCTGACGCAAGGTGCGCTGGATGGCCGGGACGTGCGCCTGGTGGTCAGTGAGGGTACGGCGGGCGAGAATTCGGCAAGCGCTCCGACGCGCGAGGTGTTGCTCAAGCTGGGCGCCTTGAATGCCAGTGATGCCGATGCGCAGCTGTTTCGCAAGATCGGTATCCTGGGTCCGTGGACTCAACCCGTGATTGGCGAGGTCATGGCTGCCAGTCCAGCTGAAAAAGCCGGATTGAAGGCTGGTGATGTGGTGCGTCGGGTGGGCGACAAAGGGGTTGTCGATGGCCAGCAATTGCGCGAAGCCATACGAGGTTCGGCGGCTACCGGAGTTGCCGGTGCAGCAGCACCCATTGCGTCGCAGACTTGGCAAATTGAACGCGCCGGGCAGCTACTGTCGGTCCAGGTGACTCCCGAAGTGCGGCAAGACGGTCAGGACAGGGTCGCCCGAATCGGCGCCTATGTGGGTGCGCCGCCAGCCTTTGTTCAAGTGCGTTACGGTCCGATTGACGGACTCTGGCAGGGCGCGGTTAAAACCTGGCAGGTGTCCGTGCTGACTTTGAAAATGATGGGGAAGATGGTGACGGGTCAGGCGTCATTGAAAAACCTCAGCGGACCGTTGACAATTGCCGACTACGCCGGCAAGTCTGCCAGCCTGGGCTGGAGCGCCTATCTGCTGTTTCTGGCGCTGATCAGCGTCAGTCTGGGCGTGCTCAATTTGCTGCCACTGCCGGTTTTGGACGGTGGTCACCTGATGTATTATCTTTGGGAAGCCGCGACCGGGAGGACTGTGTCTCAAGCCTGGCTGGAGAGACTGCAGCGTGGCGGTGTGGCGCTGCTGCTTTGCATGATGTCGGTAGCGCTTTTTAATGATGTCACACGCCTTTTTGGCTAGTTCCACGGCGCAGACCCTCGTCCAAACAGGCCAACAGCCCATTCATGCAAAAAAAATTCATTCGCTTCAAGCGCCAAACCGCTTCTGCCATCGTTGCCAGTTTTCTTCTAGCCCATTCGGCCTGGGCCATCGATCCCTTCACAGTGCGTGACATCCGGGTTGAAGGCCTGCAGCGCGTTGAGCCCGGTACTATTTTTGCGTCCTTGCCGTTTCGTACCGGCGAGACCTATACCGATGACAAGGCTTCTGCCGCCATTCGTGCGCTGTTCGGCCTGGGGCTGTTCAAGGATGTACGTCTGGAGGTTAACGGCGATGTTCTGGTGGTGATCGTCGAGGAGCGTCCCACCGTTGCAGACGTGAATTTTTCGGGCTCTAAGGAGTTCAACAACGATATCTTGAGGAAGGCACTCCGCGACATTGGGCTCTTCGAAGGCCAACCCTTTGACAAGGCGCTGGCAGACAAAGCCGAGCAGGAGCTCAAGCGCCAGTACATCAACAAGAGCATGTACGGCGCAGAAATTGTGACCACCGTTACGCCGATTGAGCGCAATCGCGTCAAC
>JANMBW010000406.1:0-1971 GCA_031360565.1 Polaromonas sp. | reverse complement strand
GGCGTCCATCGACCACGGCCCGGGCCAGGCTGACGATGGCCGTCTGCCGCTGCCTCACGATGCCCAATGTCCCCAGAGCATCACCGTTCGTCAGGTCCAGTGCTGCCAGCACGGCCGGGCTTGGGAACAGATGCGTCAACTGGGCCCAAGGCGTCTCAATCGGCTCGCCAAACTGGCCTACCAGGCGTTGCGCCAGCGTACGGGCGGCTGCCAGGGTGATCTGCTGGCCCAGTACGGCCCGCACGGCAAGCTCGAAGCCATCCAGCGTGCCCGGTACGCGCAGGCCATCGGCCGACGGAAAGTGAGCGTGCAGCAGGTGGTTGATCGCCTGAGGGTCGGCGTCGAGGTCAAACAGCGCGCGCGCCCGGTGAATTACCTGCGGCAGCACGCCTCGCAAGCTGTCGCTTACCGTCAGGACCAACTGCAAGCGGCTCTCGTCAAAATGCGCGCGCAGCCAGCCGGTGTGGGTCTTGCCCCCTGACTCGATGCGGCAAGTTCTGGTGAGCGAAGTGATCCCTTCGTTCGTAGCTATGAATTCAATAGCACCAATCTCGCGCTTGCTGAAGAACGCCAGCATGCTCGCGCTGTCATAGGGCGGCCGATAACCCAGCCTGACGGTGATGCCGGCAAATGCCTGAGGCTGGCGATCTGAACCCCTTGCACTTTTGCGCCTGAGCTGCGTCGGGTTGAGCCGGTATTGCTGCAAAAAGGCATCGTTAAAGCGCCGCACGCTGGTGTAGCCGCTCATCAGCGCGATCTGGGTGATGGGCAGCGCCGTATCGGCCAGTAATTGCTTGGCAGTGTGCAGTCTGCGCGTCTGCAAATACTGAATCGGCGAGACGCCAAACTGGGCTTCAAATAGCCTGCGCACATGGCGGTCACTGACCCCCAGACGGGCAGCCAGCCGAGCGATGGAAAGCGGTTGTTCATCGGCTGCATCGGGCTCGTCCAGCATCCGCGCAGCCTGGTGCGCCAGGATGGTGGAGGCGTCTTGCATCGACCACGCCAGCGCATGCGGCGCCAGTTCGGGACGGCAGCGCAGGCAGGGCCGATAACCCGCGCTTTCAGCCTGCGCAGCGTAGCGGAAAAAAACGCAGTTCTCGCGTTTGGGCGTCCTGGCACTGCAGACTGGCCGACAGTAGATGCCGGTCGACGTCACGCCGGTGAAAAAGCAGCCGTCAAAGCGGGCGTCTCGCGCCTTCAGCGCAAGGTAGCAGTCGTTGCTGGAAAGGGTTTCGGCTGCACGCATGCGCTGATGATACGCCTGAGGTCCAGCGCAACTAGCCGTTTTCGGACCTGTCTGCAATAGCTGTTTTGGCGTCTTTTGGGGCCGGGGCCGCCGCCTACAATCGACTGGAATTTCTCATCTACGGAACCATTGCCATGCAAGCCAACGCAGCTATTTTCAAGGCCTATGACATTCGTGGCGTGGTACCCACCACCATCAACGAAGAGATGGCGGAAGCGCTTGGCAAAGCCTTCGGCACGGTTGCCCTGCAGGAGGGGGAAAAAGCGGTAGCCGTCGGTCGTGACGGCCGACTTAGCGGAGCCACCTTGAGCGCGGCACTGGTAAGGGGGCTGGCCGCATCAGGCATAAACGTCATCGAGGTCGGCCCGGTTACCACGCCGATGCTGTACTTTGCTGCCAACACGCTGGCTAACTCGGGTATTCAGGTCACGGGCAGTCACAACCCCAAGGACTACAACGGCTTCAAGATGGTGCTGGCCGGTCGCGCGATTTATGGCGACGAGATTCAGGCGCTGCGTCAGATGATGCAAGCTGAAACCTGGGTCTTGCCCGCCACGCCCGGCACCATCAGCCATGTTGACGTTGCGGCGGCCTACCGCGAGCGCATCGTCTCCGGCATCCGGCTGTCCCGCCCGATGAAGATCGTGATTGACTCGGGCAATGGCATTGCCGGCGCTTCGGCACCCGGCATTTTTCGGGCGCTGGGCTGCGAGGTGACAGAG
>JANMBW010000387.1:0-3031 GCA_031360565.1 Polaromonas sp. | reverse complement strand
CAGGCCAGGTCTTCGTAGCGCGGGCTGGTGCCAAACACATGCTCCACGCCCTCGGCCTGGCCTTGCACGCGGCCGAGGATCCACGCGAGCACGCGCATGTTCTCACCGTAGCCGGGCCATACAAACTTGCCGTCCTCGCCCTTGCGAAACCAGTTGGTGGTGTAAATTCGCGGCAATTTGGCACCGCTGGCGGCCAGTTTTTCACCAAGGTCCAGCCAGTGCTGGAAATAGTCGCTCATGTTGTAGCCGGTAAACGGCAGCATGGCAAAGGGATCGCGGCGCACCACGCCGGCTTGTCCGGTCGCCGCTGCGGTGGTTTCAGAGCCCATGGTCGCGGCCATGTAGACGCCTTCCACCCAGGACCGGGCTTCAGTTACCAGCGGTACCGTGGTCGAGCGCCGGCCGCCAAAAATAAAGGCATCAATCGGCACGCCTTTCGGGTCGTCCCAGGCGCGGTCGAGAGCCGGGTTATTGGTCGCAGGCACGGTGAAACGCGAGTTCGGGTGCGCCGCCTTGGCCCCGGTTTCGCGGGCGATTTGCGGTGTCCAGTCCTTGCCCTGCCAGTCGATCAGGTGGTCTGGCAGCGCGTTGCCCGGCGTGTCGTGCTCCATACCCTCCCACCAGACATCGCCGTCGTCGGTCAAAGCGACATTGGTGAAAATGGTGTCACGGCCCAGGCTGCGCATGCAGTTCGGGTTGGTCAGCATGTTGGTGCCGGGTGCCACACCGAAATAGCCGGCTTCAGGGTTGATGGCGTAGAGCTTGCCGTCGGCAGCCGGTTTAATCCAGGCGATGTCGTCGCCGATCGTGGTGACGGTCCAGCCGTCAAAACCGGCAGGCGGCACCAGCATCGAGAAATTGGTTTTGCCACAGGCAGACGGGAAAGCCGCGGCAACGTGGTATTTTTTGCCTTGTGGATTGGTCACGCCCAAAATCAGCATGTGCTCGGCGAGCCAGCCGCCGTCCCGGGCCATGTTCGAGGCAATGCGCAGCGCCAAACATTTCTTGCCCAACAAGGCGTTACCGCCGTAGCCGGAGCCAAACGACCAGATCTCGCGCGTCTCGGGGTAGTGCACGATGTATTTGGTCTTGTTGCAAGGCCACTTCACGTCTTTCTGGCCTTCTGCCAGCGGCGCGCCGACAGTGTGCAGGCAGGGCACAAATTCGCCGTCCACACCCAGCACGTCATACACCGGCTGACCCATGCGCGCCATGATTTTCATGTTGACCGCAACGTAAGGGCTGTCGGACAGCTCAATGCCGATGTGCGCAATCGGTGAGCCGAGCGGCCCCATGCTGAAAGGCACGACATACATGGTGCGGCCGCGCATCGCACCGTCAAACAGGGGGTGCAAGGTGGCGCGCATTTCTTTCGGGTCGACCCAGTTGTTGGTCGGTCCGGCGTCTTCCTGTTTGGCAGAACAAATGTAGGTGCGGTCTTCCACGCGGGCCACGTCACTTGGATCGCTGCAGGCCAGAAAGCTGTTCGGGCGCTTGGCTTCGTTAAGTTTGATGTAAGTGCCCGCGTCCACCAGTTGCTGCGACAGACGCTGGTATTCCTCTTCGCTGCCGTCGCACCAGTACACCCGATCGGGCTTGCACAAAGCCACCATGTCGGCCACCCAGGCGATCAGTTTGGCGTTTTTGACGTAGCTGGGCGTATTGAGGTTAAGCCCTTGCATGGCGGGGTGGTTCATAGACGGACTCCGAGGTTAAAAAAGCGTGATTTCGACAGGTGTCGTCGGCCGTTTGGCCTCGCTACCCGACAAAGTGAGTCGGGGCGGTGGACAGTTGTCGAAATGGCACTTACTGCTACGCACACCCGAAAAAACCCGCTGGTTCATGCTCCACCCCGACTGGGGCCAGCGTGCAGGGCGGCTCGAGATTTTGACATTTTAGGAACCCCAGCCAGAAGCGCCATAGCACTAACGAGTGAAGAACATGCAAAAAACGCATAGCTTTATGCTGGAATTTCGGGCGCTTTGAGCGGGCGTAAAAAAACCCGCAGCCAGCGGGTTTCGTTAGGGCCGAGCGGGCCGGGCAGCGTCAGCAGCGCTTCAAGCCAGATAGACCGCGATGAAAGCCAGCAAAAACATCAGTACACCGCCTACCAGCGGCAGCACCATGGGCGCCGCCATGGCAATCGATTCAACGGTGTCCAGCTCCGGTGCAGCGGGCTGGCTGGCGGAATGGGCATGAGAAGTGTGCTCGGTAGCGTTAGACATGGGATTCCTGATGCTTGGAAAGACAGACCGTAGTTTACCTGCCTGCTACCGACTGTTGCAACCCGGCCAGCCCGGCGGGGGGCAGAACCTGAGTAGACTCCACGAATGTCCGGTGCACCGCCTGGCGCTGACGGAAACTTTTCAAGAATGGAATCGTGCGATGCGGGTATTCAAAGCGTTACCTCAAAACCGTAGACTTTCGGGTCCGCACGCTTGTGCCCTGGCGACCATGGTTATGGTCCTCAGCGGGTGTGCCAGCACCAATGAAAGCGCCACATTGGCCCAACCGGTGCTGTATCCCAACGCAACGCTTAACCGCGTCGGGGCGCCGCAGGGCCAGCTTGAAGTCAATGCCTGCAAGGCACGAGCTGCCGCCTCGGGCCTGCAGCCGGTGGAGCAAACCCAGGCCGTGAGCCGGCGTGCCGGTGAGGCGGCGGCCACCACTGGCGTTGCATCCGCTGTCGGCGCACTGCTGACAGGTCGCGGCGGCGAGGGTGCGCTGCGGGCTGGGGCGGTCGGTGCAGCGGTGGGTGGCTCCGCCGGCGCAGTTTCTGGCAGCTTTCATGCCGACCGACCCAATAGCATCTACCGTCAGTTCGTTCAGCGCTGCCTGAGCGAAAAAGGTTTTGAAGTCATTGGCTGGCAGTAAGGGCAGGCGGCGCTGGTCTGCTGCGGGGCTCTGAAACGCGCGGCCGCGTTATTCAGCATGCCCCAGCTACTTTCTGTTCAGACTGGCAGCGCGCGCCGCGTCAAGATCGGCGATCGCCATGTGCTCACGGCCTTCCACAAACAGTCGGTTGATCACC
>JANMBW010000386.1:0-4957 GCA_031360565.1 Polaromonas sp. | reverse complement strand
GGTCGGCAGAAGAATGCCCACCCCGTACCAGACTGCGACGAAAGGCGCAGCCATCTCCACGCAGTAAAGCGCGTAAAGGGCTGCGCCCAACCCGCCGGCCAGCGCGCCCGCCGCCGCCCCTGCCAGCGCCGCACGGGTGGGAGCAAGCGCCCTGAGCGCCCACATCACGGCGGCAAGAATCGGAAGGGCCATCAAACCGATGCTGAGTGCGCAGGTACGCCAGGACTGCCCCATCAACGACGCAGTCCGGTCCTGTTGTGGCGTGTCAATCCACGCGGCACCGGCCACGGCCGACACCATCAGCACCGGCACGACCAGACCCCACCAGGCCCGCCGCATGAGAACACCCGGCCGCGCCAGGCGCTCAACCAGCACAAACGCCGTAACGGCGATGGCCAAAGGGTAGCCCAGCTTGACCCAGAACATCGGCAGGGCGATCGCCGCCATCACGTCACGACGCAGGCCATAGCCGAACAACAGCATCGCCAGCGACACGGCCGCGCCAGCTGCCAACGCCAGCCCTACCTGGCGACTCGCGGCGTGGGGTGGCACGGGCGTCACGCCGGTGGCGAGCATGGCCACGAGATCGTCAGTTTTCATCGGTTGTCCTTAATCGAATGGCCAGGGCCTTGAGGCCCCGGTGGATGCCAACCTTTACAGCAGACTCGGACAGGCCTGTCAGCTTTGCAGTTTCTGTCACGGACAGCCCTTCTATCTTCACGTGCACGATTGGCAAGCGCTGGCGCTCGGGCAAGGTGTCAAGCAGGCCGTGCAGATCGCGCCTGGCGTCGCTGGCGTTGGTGGCCGATTCGGCAAACACGGCCAGATCATCGTCCAGCGGGTCATGCAGGTCCTCTCGAATCGATTTGCCACGCAGCAGGTCAATCATCTTGTAACGGGCAATGGCATGCACCCATGCCGTGAGGGGCTGACTCTGCTGGTAGGTGTGACGTTGGTTGTGCATGGCAAGCAGGCATTCCTGAACAAGGTCTTCAACTTCATCAGGCCAGCCGAAAAGACGTTTACGCAGATAGGCACGCAAATGGGCACTGAGCGCCTGGAGGAAGGACCGGTAAGCCACCGCATCGCCATTGAGCCCACGCACGAATAATTCGTGGAGCACCAGTTCCGCGTCGCTTTTCGCCATATCACTCCTTCTTGTCATTCGAGCGGTCAGCGCAACGGGTTACAGGCCGCGAAAAAAATAAACTGAACAGATTGTGCATGTCGGTGTAACCGCGTCCGTGTGCATCACGAAGTAGCTACTGACGGCGCATTTCAGTGCAGTCACGTATCCAACCACTTCAGGAGTTTTTTCATGACCCAACGCCCTTTCATCATGTCCGCCCTTGTTCTAGGCGCCCTTGCCGCCGGGTCCGCAATGGCCCAGGACAAACCCATGACCGACAAAATGGCCAAGATGGATAATTGCTACGGCGTCTCCATGGCAGGCAAAAACGACTGCGCCGCTGGCCCGGGCACCACCTGCGCGGGCACATCCAAAGTTGACTACCAGGGCAATGCCTGGAAAAACGTGGCTGCCGGCACCTGCACCAGCATCAAGACGCCCAAAGGTACCGGTTCCCTGACCCTCATCAAGTCCTAATCGATTCCCGCTCGCCACCATGAATGACCTGCTGACCGCCGGCCTGAGCCTTAAGCCCGAACACTTCGCTCCGGCCTTGTCATCTGAGGCAGACGGCCTGTGGTTTGAAGTGCATCCGGAGAACTACATGGTGGCGGGGGGTCCCCGGCTGGCCTGGCTGGAGGCCATTCGTGCCAGGCATCCGATCTCGCTGCACGGCGTGTCGTTGTCGCTGGCGAGCGACGCCGAACCAGACGCCGCCCACCTGCAGCGGCTCGCAGCGCTGGCCCGGCGCGTCCAGCCCGCGCTGATTTCGGAGCATCTGGCGTGGTCCGCCTGGGACGGCCAGTACTTTCCTGATTTGCTGCCCTTTCCGCGTACCAGCTCCGCGCTGTACCGAGTGGCGGCCAACATTGCCCGCAGCCAGGACGCGTTGGGCACAACCATCGCCATCGAAAACCCGTCGCATTACCTGCGTATCGATGGCCATGAGTGGGACGAAATTGATTTCCTGAGCGAGTTGGCGCGGCGCACGGGCTGCTCTTTGTTGCTGGACATTAACAACGTGCACGTCTCGGCACGCAACCTGGGCTTTTGCGCCGAAGACTGGATCGACCGGTTTCCCCATGCCCGGGTCAGCGAGATCCATCTCGCCGGCCACACGGTCGATCCGCAGTGGGGTGACGCCCTGCTGATTGATTCGCACGACGCACCGGTGGCGCCCGAGGTTTGGGAGCTTTATCGCCGGTTTACCGACCGAGCAGGTGCCCGGCCGACGCTGGTCGAACGCGACGGCAATGTGCCCGACTTCGACGTGCTGATGGCGGAACGGGCGCAGGCGGTAGCGGTGTTAATGCGCCGGCCAGAAATGTTCACGTCATGACGACGGCGCTTGGCCAATTCCAGCAAGCCTTTGCGCAGGCCCTGTTCGCGCCGCAAACCCCCGAGTCGCCGCAAAGCGCCGACCTGCAAGCCCTTGTGATGCAGCCCGCTTTTGCGGTGTACCGCAACACCGTGATGAAGGCTTGCATCGATGCGCTCGAGGCCAACTTCCCGGCGGTGCTGCGGCTGGTGGGCAACGATTGGTTTCGCGCGGCCGCGGCGCTTTACGTGACCACCGAAGGCCCCCGCGACGCACGCCTCTTGCACTATGGCGAAGGCTTTGCCGGGTTCCTGCGCGACTTTCCGCCGGCCGCTGAACTGGTCTACCTACCGGGCGTCTCGCAGCTCGACACCTTGTGGCGAGCGTCGCACACGGCGCCCGATGCGCACGCGGTCGATGCCGCCTGGCTGGCCCGTCACACCTCCGAACAAATCACCGAGCTGGCGCTCAGGCCGCATCCCGCAGCACGCTGGGCCTGGTTTGAAGACCAGCCGATCTACACCATCTGGGACAGCAACCGCCGACACACCGCAACGCCCGACCCGTTGCGCTGGGAAGGAGAGGGCGCCCTGCTGACGCGGCCTCATGACACAGTGATATGGCAGCAGCTGAGCCGAGCCGGCTGCGCGCTGCTGGATGCCTGCACCCGGGGCGTGCCTTTGGCGGAAGCGGCAGACCGCGCCCTGAAGGCGGAGCCGCAAGCTGACATCGCCAGCACCTTTGCGGCCTTGCTGCAGGCGGGCGCACTGGTCGCCGACGGCATGTGGCCACCGCCGAGCGCAAAGGTAGCACCATGAACCGACGTTCAGCCGAATCACCAGCGCATCCCTCGCCGCACCAGACGGACCTGCGCGCGCGCTGGAATCAGGCTGCCACGGGTCTTTCGCGCTATGTGACGCACGATCTGTTGGCACTGGCCGCACGGATGGGCATCGCTGCAATCTTTTTTAATTCGGGACGCACCAAGGTCACAGGCTTCATGACGCTGACCGACAGCGCTTATGAGCTGTTTCGTACCGAATACAAGCTGCCGCTGCTGCCCCCGGAAATGGCCGCCCACCTGGCTGCCTACGCGGAGCACCTGTTTCCGCTGCTGCTGGTTGTGGGCCTGGGCACGCGCCTGTCGGCGCTGGCCCTGTTGGGCATGACGCTGGTGATTCAGGTCTTTGTGTACCCGGATGCCTGGCCCACGCACCTGTCATGGGCGACCTTGTTGTTCTATCTGGTCGGTCGCGGGGCCGGTCGCTGGTCGCTTGATTATGGGATGGGTGTTCACTGAAAGAGCAGTCAGGTGCGACATCCGGACTGTCAGCAGGTCTTGGACCGTTGGCAGGCGCCAAGGTTTTGCATCAAAACGCCAGCGCGCCTACAATCCCTATAGCTTGTCGGGGCGCCCGGACTGTGAAGTCTGAGGCTGAGATCGCACACATCCTGCAAAGGATGCGAGACCCGCTGAACCTGATCGGGGTTATTCCCGCGTAGGGAACAACGCTTTTGGCTCCGGGCCGCTTGGATAACTACCCAAGATGGCATGCCCGGCTCTCCAGGCAGGCACCTACCCCACCTGCAAAAACGGAGACACCTCGCCATGGCTAATCACAACCGCCTGACTGTTGACACGCTGGACCTCGCTGGTCGCATCACCCGCAAGCCGTTTCCTGGCTCTACCAAGATTTATGTCAACGGCACTCGGCCCGATATACGCGTGCCTTTTCGCGAGGTCTCCCTGACCGACACCTTGATTGCCGAAGGCGAGCAGACGCGGCGCGAAGCCAATCCTCCGCTGCGTCTGTACGACGCGTCCGGTGTCTACACCGACCCTGCTGTGCAGATTGACATCACGCGTGGCCTAGCGCCGCTGCGTGGCGCGTGGATCAACGAACGTCAGGACACCGAAGCGCTGCCCGGTATCAGCAGTGCTTACGGCCGCGAGCGTTTAAACGACCCGGCTTTAGCCAAGCTGCGCATGGCACATGCCCCGGTGCCGCGCCGCGCCAAGCCCGGTATGAATGTGTCGCAAATGCATTACGCCCGCAAAGGCATCGTCACGCCGGAGATGGAATACATCGCGGTGCGGGAAAACCTGGTGCGTGCGCAACTCGCCGAGCGGCTGGCGACCGAGCGCATGCCGAAAAAAGGGCATTCGTTCAATGCTGCCATCCCCGAGCAGATCACCGCTGAGTTCGTGCGCGACGAAGTCGCCCGTGGCCGCGCCGTGATCCCGAACAACAACAACCACCCCGAGAGCGAGCCGATGATCATCGGCCGCAACTTCCTGATCAAGGTCAATGCCAACATCGGCAACTCGGCGGTCACATCGAGCATCGAGGAAGAAGTCGACAAGCTGGTCTGGTCGATTCGCTGGGGCGCTGACACCGTGATGGACCTCTCGACCGGCGACAACATTCATGAAACCCGTGAATGGATTCTGCGCAATTCGCCGGTGCCGATCGGTACGGTACCGATTTACCAGGCGCTGGAAAAAGTCA
>JANMBW010000375.1:0-6105 GCA_031360565.1 Polaromonas sp. | reverse complement strand
GCATGAAGTTGAAAGCTGAACGCGCTGCCTAAAATATGTTCGCCAAGCAGGCCCGCAGCGCGCGCCTCTTCCAGTGCTTCCTCGAAGCGATGGTAAGTTGAAAAAATTTCACCGTGGATATAGTTGTAGCCTACGCTGATCCCCATCGCGTAAGCGGCAATGGCCATGCCTTCAATCACGCTGTGCGGGTTGTATTGCATGATGTCGCGGTCCTTGCAGGTACCGGGCTCGCCTTCATCTGAGTTGCAGACCAGGTACTTTTGACCGGGGAACTGGCGCGGCATGAAGCTCCACTTCAACCCAGTCGGAAAACCGGCACCACCACGGCCGCGCAGTCCGCTGGCCTTGACCTCCGCAATCACCTGATCGGGCGTCATACCCGCTGCCGGTGCCGCGTCAGGTGCCGTGGCGTCACCTTTCGCCAAAATTTTTCGCAATGCCTGGTAGCCACCACGTACTTCGTAATCTTTCAAGCGCCAGTTGCTGCCGTTCAAATCAGCGAGGATTTGCGGGCTGATGTGGCGCCCATGAAAACAGCTTTGAACACCGGTGGCCGCGAACTGCGACAGCACACTTTGCGCCGCGCCGTTGGTACCGCTCATTGAAGAAAGCATCATGATGACTTTGCCTCGGCAGATTGAAGACCGGCAATCAGCTGGTCCAGTTTTTCGTGACTCATGAAGCTGCACATGGTGAGGTCATTGACCAGCATCACCGGCGCATCGGCACAAGCCCCCAGACACTCGGATTGCTGCAGCGTAAACAGGCCGTCAGCTGTGGTTTCGCCCATGCCAATGCCTAACTTGTGCTCCAGATGCTGCAGCGCCTTGGCACCGTCACGCAACTGGCAAGGCAGATTGGTACAGACATTGAGCTTGTACTTGCCCACCGGCCGCTGGTTGTACATGTTGTAGAAGGTGGTGACTTCATGCACCGCAATCGGTGCCATGCCCAGATAGTCAGCCACCAGCTTTTCACTTTCAGCACTCACAAAGCCCCGCTCTTGCTGGACGATGGTCAGGCAGGCCATGACCGCCGACTGCTTTTGATCGCTTGGGTACTTGGCAACTTCGCGATCAAATCGCGCTTGGGTTTGTTCAGGAATCATATTGGGCTGCACTGTTCAGCGGTCAATTTCACCGAAGACGATGTCCATGGTGCCGATCACGGCAACCGCGTCGGCAATCATGTGGCCGCGTGACATTTCATCCATGGCGGCTAGATGTGAAAAGCCAGGTGGACGAATTTTCAAACGGTAAGGCTTGTTGGCGCCGTCGCTGACGATGTAGATGCCGAACTCGCCCTTAGGGTGCTCGACCGCGGCATACGCCTCGCCTTCCGGGACATGAAAGCCTTCGGTAAACAGCTTGAAGTGGTGAATCAGTTCTTCCATGTTGGACTTCATGGATTCACGGTCTGGTGCAGCCACCTTGTGGTTGTTCGTGATGACCGGGCCGGGGTTCACCCGCAGCCAGTCGATGCACTGCTTGATGATGCGGTTCGACTGGCGCATTTCTTCAATCCGCACCAGGTAGCGGTCGTAGCAGTCGCCAGTCTTGCCGACTGGGATGTCGAAATCCATCTTGTCGTAGACGTCATAGGGCTGCTGCTTGCGCAGGTCCCAGGCAAAGCCGGAGCCGCGCAGCATCGGGCCAGTGAAGCCTAGGTTGAGCGCGCGCTCTGGCGACACCACGCCCACGCCCACCGTACGCTGCTTCCAAATCCGGTTATCGGTCAAAAGCGTCTCGTACTCGTCGACGTAGCCTGGAAATTTGGCGACAAAGTCGTCAATAAAATCGAGCAACGATCCTTGCCGGTTTTCGTTGAGGGCTTCAATCGCCTTGGCATTCTTGACCTTGCTGACGCGGTACTGCGGCATGGTCTCGGGCAAATCGCGGTAAACCCCGCCCGGTCGAAAATAAGCGGCATGCATGCGCGCGCCGGAAACGGCCTCATACATGTCAAACAGCGACTCGCGTTCGCGAAAGCAATAAATCAGGATGTTCATCGCGCCGCAATCGAAACCGTGCGCGCCCAGCCACAGCAGATGGTTGAGCAGGCGCGTGATTTCGGCGTACATCACGCGGATGTACTGGGCCCGAATGGGTACGTCAACACCGAGCAGCTTTTCAATTGCCAGGCAATAGGCCTGCTCGTTGGACATCATCGACACATAGTCGAGCCGGTCCATGTAAGGCAGTGACTGGATGTAGGTTTTGCTCTCTGCCAGTTTTTCTGTGGCCCGATGCAGCAAGCCAATGTGCGGATCGGCCCGTTGAATGACCTCGCCGTCAAGCTCCAGCACCAGGCGCAGCACACCGTGCGCGGCTGGATGTTGTGGGCCAAAATTAAGCGTGTAGTTTTTGATCTCAGCCATGCTGGACTCCGCCATAATTTTCTTCGCGAATCACACGTGGCGTAATTTCCCGCGGCTCAATCGTGACAGGCTGATAAATCACGCGCCGTTGCTCGGGGTCGTAGCGCATCTCAACATGGCCCGTCGTTGGAAAATCCTTGCGGAACGGGTGGCCAATAAATCCGTAATCCGTGAGGATGCGGCGCAAATCATTGTGGCCCTCAAAGACGATGCCAAACAGGTCGAACGCTTCCCGCTCAAACCAGTTGGCGGCGTTCCAGAGATCGTTAAGCGAATCCACCACCGGGAAATCGTCGTCCGCGCAAAAAGCCTTGAGGCGCACCCGCTGATTCAGGCTGACCGACAGCAGGTGGGAGGTAACGCAGTAACGCGGTCCGTCGTACAAGCCGTCCTTGTACTCTGAATAGTCCAGGCCGCACAGATCCATCAGCTGCTCAAACTGGCAGCCAGCGGAATCCCGCAAGAGCTTGGCAGAAGCCAGGTAATCAGGAGCCGCCACTTGAACCGTGACTTCCCCCAGCGCGATCTTGATGCTTTTGACTTTGTCGCCAAGAACCCGCGACACGCAAGCCCCGATTTGCTCGGCCGTAGCAGGTGACTGCATCAAACCCTCGCAATCGTGTTGGTACGACGGATTTTTTGTTGCAACTGAATAATGCCGTACATCAGCGCTTCTGCTGTCGGCGGGCAACCCGGCACATACACGTCAACCGGCACGATGCGGTCACAGCCTCGAACCACCGAATAGCTGTAGTGGTAGTAGCCACCGCCGTTGGCGCAAGAGCCCATGGACAGCACCCAGCGCGGCTCGGACATCTGGTCATAGACCTTGCGCAAGGCGGGGCCCATCTTGTTGCACAGCGTGCCCGCCACAATCATCAAATCGGACTGACGGGGACTGGGGCGAAACAACATACCGAAGCGGTCAAGATCGTAGCGCGCTGCGCCCGCGTGCATCATTTCCACAGCGCAACAGGCCAGACCAAAGGTCATGGGCCAGAGCGAGCCGGTTTTGGCCCAGTTGACCACCGAGTCATAGCTCGTGGTCATGAAGCCTTCGTTAAAAACACCTTCGAGTGACATACCCGTACCTTTTTTGGTGGACTCTTTAGCGCACCGTCGACAAAACCAATCGGGAGGGATTTGCGGAATCCGTTTTCATTCCCAGTCCAGTGCACCTTTTTTCCACTCGTACACGAAACCAACGACAAGGATGCCCAGAAAAATCATGACCGACCAGAAACCCACAGCGCCAATTTCCTTGAGCGCCACGGCCCAAGGGAAAAGAAAGGCGATTTCAAGGTCAAACAGGATAAACAGGATGGCGACCAGGTAGTAGCGCACGTCAAATTTCATGCGCGCGTCTTCAAACGCTTCAAAGCCGCACTCATAGGGGGAATTTTTTTCGCTGTCGGGGCGAACGGGGCCCAGCAAACGGCCCAATACCTGGGGCACAACGCCAACACCAATCCCGACCAGTATGAACAAAAGAACGGGAAGGTATTGGTCGAGGTTCATCGTGGATTCAACTTCTGGGAAGCCGCCCAGCAATACTTAAGGGATTGAGCCAGGCTACCGTTTGATGCACCAACATCAACCGGGCGCTGGTGAAAACAATTTATCTGGTGCGGACGGCGAGACTCGAACTCGCACACCTTTCGGCACTACCCCCTCAAGATAGCGTGTCTACCAATTTCACCACGTCCGCGGTTTCTAGCTGTCTGGATGGCATGAGGAAACCTCGTGGTTTGATGGCTTTCCAGACAGCCGAGAGTTTACCCTGAAACAACACTGCTCCCCGCTGAAAACGGAGGCTAAATCCCGCTATTTCGTCGGGATTTGAGCCGCTCCGGATGCGGCAGGCAGCGCCGGTGCCGGCACGGTTGCACTACCCTTGGCGGGTGCGGAAGTTCCGGGAATTTGCGATGGCCCCGACGCAGCACCTGCCGGCACGGGTACGCTCACGGCGGCGCCTTCTAGCACACTCGAACTGGTGCGCGGCTGGGCATTGCCAAAGTAGGCCAACAAAAGCGTGCAGGCAAAAAATACCGCCGCCAGCACACCGGTGGTGCGGGACAGGAAGTTGGCGCTGCCGCTGGCGCCAAACAGGCTGCCCGAGCCACCACTGCCAAACGCTGCACCCATGTCAGCACCTTTGCCATGCTGAACCAGAATCAGGCCAATCATGCCCAATGCCGTGAGCATCTGAACCGCCAAAACAATGGTCAAGACAACATTCATCTTTAATTACTCCTAATTTAATAGCAAACAGCGCAGATATTTACTGGGCTGCAGCGATAATTGTTAAAAAATCTGTGGCTTTTAGCGATGCGCCGCCAATCAGGCCACCATCAATGTCGGGCTCGCCGAGCAAGCTTGCTGCGTTGGCAGCATTCATGCTGCCGCCATACAAAATTTTCACCCGTGCCGCATGGTCGGTCGCCGCATGGAGTTGCGCGCGCAACACTGCATGGACCGTCTGGGCGTCCCCGGGCGAGGCGGTCTTGCCGGTGCCAATGGCCCAGACCGGCTCATACGCCACCACGATTTCACTGATGCAGTGACCATTGGTATGAATCACCGCCGCCAGTTGTCGCTTGACGACTTGTTCGGTCAGACCAGCTTCACGCTCTGCCAGGGTCTCGCCAACGCAAACAATCGGGGTGATGCCGCACGCCAACGCCGCCCGCGTCTTGTCGGCCACCAGCGCATCGGTCTCGAAGTGGTACTGCCGGCGCTCGGAGTGCCCGACGATCACATAGCGGCAGCCCAAGTCATGAAGCATGGCAGCGCTGACCTCGCCGGTGTAGGCGCCCGACGCCTGCGCCGACACGTCCTGGGCGCCAAAGTCAATCGCTGCCAAGCTAGGCCGTTCCGCTTTAAGGGCCTGAACCTGACCGAGGTAAACCGATGGCACGCAGATGGCCACGTCGCAAACCGGCTTGACCGGCAGGCCTTGCGCGAGCGCCGTCAACAAGGCCTGGTTCGACGCCAGGCTGCCGTTCATCTTCCAGTTGCCCGCAATCAGTTTGGTCATCGTCATCGTCCCGTTGGTCGCTTCACCAGGTCAGCACAATCTTGCCGACATGCTGATTGGACTCCATCAGTGCATGGGCGCTGGCCGCGTCGGCAGCGACAAAAGTGGAGTGGATCACTGGCCTGATCGCCTTGCTGGCCAGCAGCGGCCAGACTTTTTCCTTCAAGGACCTGGCAATTGCCGATTTGAATTCAAGTGAACGCGGGCGCAAGGTCGATCCGGTGATGGTCAGGCGCTTTCGCAGCACGAGGCCAGCATTGACTTCAGCCTTGACGCCGCCCTGCACGGCGATGATGACCAATCGGCCATCTTCAGCCAGACACTGGACTTCACGCGCGACGTAAGCACCAGCCACCATATCCAGAATAACGTCCACACCGCGGCCAACCGTAAGGTGTTTGACCTGCTCGACGAAATCAGCGGTTTTGTAGTTGATCGCGTGATCGGCCCCCAACGCAAGGCAGGCAGCGCATTTTTCATCACTGCCCGCTGTCACCAGAACGGTGGCACCGAAAGCCTTGGCGATCTGGATCGCGGTCACGCCAATGCCGCTGGAACCACCCTGAATCAACAGCGTTTCGCCAGCCTGCAAATGCGCACGCTCAAACACATTGCTCCAGACCGTGAAGAAGGTCTCGGGCAAGGATGCGGCTTCCAGATCACTCAGACCAGCGGGCACCGGCAGGCATTG
>JANMBW010000373.1:0-3122 GCA_031360565.1 Polaromonas sp. | reverse complement strand
TTCTCCGCTGGCTGGCGTGGCCGAAGTGCACGACATGAAAATGGAAGGCGATGTCATGAAGATGCGCCTGATTGAAAACCTGGAGCTTCCGGCCGGAAAAACCGTGGAGCTCAAAAAGGGCGGCGCCCACCTTATGTTGATGGATTTAAACAAGCCGCTGGCTGCTGGCACCCAGCTCCCGCTGACGCTGCACTTCAAAGACACGAAGGGCGTTGCCAGTCGAATGGACATTACCGTGCCGGTTCGCACAAGCGCACCGCGGCAATAACTCAGCGGACCTTGACGCCGGTGCCTAGCCGCCGGTAGACCGTGGCGCGGCTTACACCCAGAGCTTTCGCGGCTTGCAGCACATTGCCGCGTGCATCGGCCACGGCCTGACGAATCAGTGCCGTTTCCAGTTCTCGCAGCGGTGGCCGGGGCAGGCCAGGTACTGCACGCCAGGGCATGGCCACCGGCTGACGTGCGCTGCCGTGCAGGACCGGCATGGCATGCAGCCGCAGACCCGTCCACAGCGGCACTTCCAGCGGCGCAGACTGCTGGCTGGTCGGGCGACGTGCGGCGTCGATCAGACTTTCATACGCCAGGGCAAACAGCTCGCTGCAGTGCACCAGGGGAGAAGACTGACCCGGCGCAGTATTTCGCGGCGGGTTGAGCCACGGCACCATCTGCCGGGCGGCCTGGTTGGCACCGAGCACGAAGCCGTCGGCGTCCAGGCAGACCAAGCCGTCAGTTTCGTCGCCGAATGCGCGACCGGGCCAGTTCAGACGAAGCAACAGGTCGTGCGCGCCGCGCAGCTGGCTCAAGGTGAGCGCGTTTTCAATGCTGCGAGCCGACTGGGCGACCAGGTGCTTGAGCTCGGGCCGCTCGGCAACCTCAATACCCGTGAGGTCCAGCATGCCGATGCAGTGGCCATCAGGCCCAAACAGCGGCGCACCCGCACAGCTGTAGACTGCATTGGCCTCAAAAAAATGCTCGCCGCGGTGCAGCCACACCGGTTGCAATTCGGTCAGTGCCGCGCCAATGGCAGTGGTCGCCAGAAATTGCTCCGATAGGTCAGTGCCCAGGCGGGTGATCAGATCTGCCCGGCGGTCACTGCGATCGATGGCCCCGCCGGTGGCAATCACCACGCCCTGCTGGTTGGTCAGGATGGCGAAGTAACGGGTGTCTGCGATGGCTCGGCCCAGCCTGTCGAGCACCGGACGGGCCGCCTGAATCAGCGCCTGATTGGCCTCCAGCGTGCGCCGCAGCAGGGGCGCCGTGACGGTGTCAAATACGGGTGTGCGCGCGGGCTGGTGGCCATGAGCCAGGCAGCGTGACCACGAGCGCTCGATCCAGTCGTCAAGGGGCACGGCGGTGTCGGGCGGCTTGCCGCCACCATAGAGCAATGCCTGACGCGCCTGGCGAATTTCAGGCAGCCGGTCCAGTTGGGTCAAGGTGCGGGACGACATGGCAAACATGCCGCATTGTGGCGAATTCTAACGTCGCAAGCGAGCCACCCGGTTTGCCTGAGCGGTTCACTCTGGCAAGGCGCATTCGTCGTATTTTTATAATGAAAATGGCCTTCAGCCAGCGTCTAACGGGAATTGCTAGCTATAACAAACATAGCACTCTTGATGCCGATCACCGTCAATACCAGCGAGCCCAGCACATGCAGGGCAGCAGTGCCCAGGGCCAGGGCATAGCGTTCGGCCATCAAAAATGCCACCACTTCCGCCGAGAACGATGAAAAGGTGGTGAGTCCGCCGAGAAAGCCAGTGATCACGAGCAGGCGCCAGACCGGGTCGAGTTGCGGCATGGTCTGAAACACGGCAATGCAGACACCGATCAGGTAGCCACCAATCAGATTGGACGCCAGCGTGCCCCACGGAATGAGAGCCGCCGGACTGAGCCACAAACCAAGCCCCCAGCGCAACAGGGCCCCCAGGGATGCACCGAGGCAAATCGCAAGAACCGGCAACATGGCGGTGGCGCGCCTTTCAAAAAGGGGGTGGACAGAAAGTTTGGCTGTGACTTTAACCCCAGCGCCCCTAGCCACACCGCTTAACGCTCAAGCTGGCACAAGCTAATTCCTCAAGGCAATCCCTGTTGGTCACTGTTTCAATCTGAGAATTTGTTCAGGCGTTGACAGCTCTTATCGACCCAAGCAAGGGTAAACACTAGGGTCAACCCGGGGTTGCGCTCCAAAAATACAAAGGTCAAACCTAGGCAAATGATTTCATAGCTACCGGCGCGCCATCAGCTGCCGTTAAAGGACCTCACCATGCAAAAAGCGTTGCACATCAATCCTGAAAAATGCACGGGCTGCCTGCAGTGCGAAATGGCCTGCTCATTCGAAAACTACGGCATCTTCGCCACCGCCAAGTCGCGCATCAAGGTGTTTGACTTCCATGACACCGGCAAAAAGGTGCCCTATACCTGCACCCAGTGCGACGAAGCCTGGTGCTTGCACGCCTGCCCGGTGGAAGCCATCACGCTTGACAAACTCACCGGCGCCAAGGTGGTCAACGACGCCACCTGCGTCGGCTGCAAGGTTTGCACCATTGCCTGCCCGTTCGGCACCATCAACTACGTGCAGGAAACCGGCAAGGTCCAAAAGTGCGACCTGTGCGGTGGTGAGCCGGCCTGCGCCGACGCCTGCCCCACCGGCGCCATCACCTTTGTCGATGCCAACTGGACCGGCCTCGACAAAATGAAACAGTGGGCCGACAAGCTCGGCAACCAGTCGGCTGCACCGACCGGGCCATCACTTCCTGCATCTGCCGCGTAAGGAGAATCACTATGTCATGGGCCAGAAAACTTCTTCGTGTCAATCTGACGGCTGGTACCGTCACGTCAGAACCTCTCAACATGGACTGGGCGCAGGCCTATCTGGGCTCACGCGGCCTGGGCTCCAAATACCTGGTTGAAGAGGTCAACCCCACTGTTGACCCGCTGTCGCCTGACAACAAAATCATTTGGGCCACTGGCCCACTGACCGGCACCATGGCATCGACCGGTGGTCGCTACACGGTCATTACCAAAAGCCCGCTGACCGGTGCGATTGCGTGCTCCAACTCGGGCGGCTACTGGGGTGCCGAACTGAAAATGGCCGGCTGGGACATGGTGATTTTTGAGGGCAAAAG
>JANMBW010000354.1:0-1641 GCA_031360565.1 Polaromonas sp. | reverse complement strand
CTTTTGCCGGAGATCAGTGGCCTGGAGTCACCGTCGCGTATGGGTTTTGTGGTGGACTTGCCTGACCCGCCGGCGCTCCAGCCGCATGCCGCCAGCGTGATTCTGGACCGGGTTCAGGATGCCGGAAACGTCGGGTCGATTTTGCGCAGCGCTGCCGCTTTCGGTTTCACCCAAGTCATTGCCTTGAAGGGAACGGCTGCACTGTGGTCACCCAAAGTGCTGCGGGCCGGTATGGGGTGTCACTTTGCCCTGCGGCTGCTTGAAAGTGTGGAAGACGATGCGCTGACGGCGCTGAAGGTGCCGGTGGTGGTGACCAGTTCGCATCAGGGCAGTTTTTTGCATCAACTGGTGGCTCATGGCGGACTGCCCATGCCCTGTGCCTGGGCGATGGGCCATGAGGGGCAGGGTGTCAGGGAGTCTTTAATGGCCAGTGCCAGCTTGAGAGTGCGCATTGGGCAACCCGGCGGCGAGGAGTCCCTTAATGTGGCGGCTGCGGCGGCGATCTGCCTGCACGCCAGCGCCATTCAGGCGGAATAAAGTGCCCTGCACGCTATAATCAGTGGCTTTTCAATTCGCAGCTTAGCCCAAGCGCACACCCGCCAGTCCCCTCTCAAAAGCAGCCCCAAACGAGTCTTGTCTAGGCTTTGGGGTGCACGCTTGGGCTAACCGTTAACCACCCGGAGAACCCAGTGCTTTTGTCTCTACAGGGGAGCCTGTCTCAAACCTCCCACGCCATTTTGGCGCTCGCAGACGGCACGGTCTTTGTCGGCAGTTCAATAGGCGCTGAGGGCACTACCCTTGGTGAGGTGGTTTTCAACACCGCCATGACCGGCTACCAGGAAATCCTGACCGACCCCAGCTACTGCCAGCAGATCGTCACGCTGACCTACCCGCATGTCGGCAACTACGGCATCAATGCCGAAGACGTCGAAGCCGAAAAAATCCACGCTGCAGGCCTGATCATCAAGGATCTGCCGCTGATGGCTTCGAATTTCCGCATGTCCATGACCCTGTCTGAATATTTGGTCAGGGAGGGCACCGTTGCGATCGCCAATATCGATACCCGCCAGCTGACACGTCATCTGCGCACAAAAGGCGCACAAAACGGCTGCATCCTAGCGCTGGCGCAAGGTGAGGCGGTGACGCAGTTGGCAATCGACAAAGCCATTGCCGCGGCACAAAGCGCGCCCAGCATGGCGGGTCTGGATCTGGCCAAAGTGGTTTCGGTCAAGCAAACCTACGAGTGGACGCAAACCGAGTGGAAGCTCGGTTCGGGTTATGGCGTACAGATCACGCCCAAATTTCACGTTGTGGCTTTTGACTTCGGCGTCAAGAAAAATATTTTGCGCATGATGGCTGAGCGCGGCGCCCGTATCACAGTGGTACCGGCGCAAACGCCTACAGCCGATGTGCTCAAGCTCAAACCCGATGGCATCTTTTTAGCTAACGGACCAGGCGACCCGCAGCCTTGCGACTACGCTATCACGGCAGTACGTGAACTGATTGAAACCGGCATCCCGACCTTTGGCATCTGCCTTGGACATCAGATCATGGCGCTGGCCAGCGGCGCCAAAACCTTCAAGATGAAGTTTGGCCACCACGGCGCGAATCATCCCGTGAAGGACCTCGACAATGGCCGCG
>JANMBW010000333.1:0-2938 GCA_031360565.1 Polaromonas sp. | reverse complement strand
GCTCGATCCGGTAGGGGTGCTCGCCAATGTCCTCTAAAAACAAAATCCCGCCTTTGACCGCTGGCAGGTAGAGTGTGCCCACCAGCGAGGCCAGCACCGCAAGGTTACCGCCCCAAAGCATTGCATTCTTAACGTAAAAGGTGTTGCCAGCGTCCGTATTCATTGGGGTGCTTGCTACGTTAATCGTAGCATTTAAAGGATTTTTTTTGGCCATTCGCCAGCCGCATCCCTCCCCCTGCCCGCTGGCGAAATCATCGAAGCACGCTTGCATGATGTCGTCCGGAGCGTCTTCAGAGCCAAAGTCTTCGCACAGCGCAGGTCCGGCCCAGGTCACGGCGCCCGTTTTGCTGAGCATCGCCATCTGAAAAGCGGTGAAGTCGCTCAGACCCACAAACTGCGTGCCACGGGCGATGGCCTTGGCCACCTGCTTGTAATGGATGGCGGAAAGAAGACGCGTCAGACCGTAACCTCCGCGTGACATCAGTGCCACATCGGCGCCACTGGCCGCCGCCCGGTGGATGGCTGCCAGCCGGGTGATGTCGTCGCCAGCGAAACGCTGATGACTCGTCAAGGCGTCGGCATCGATTTCGACCTCGTGGCCATGGGCCTGCAGACGTCGCACACCGCGTTTGAAACTTTGCTTGTCGCGCACCGCGCCGGATGGCGAGTAAATATAGATATGTTTCTTCACCTCAGCAGTATCCCACCGCAGGGGTTGATGCCGCGCCATCGGTCCACCGTCAAGGGCTGAGGCCCGCGAAACGCAACGGCTAGTTCGAAGGCGGATAGTGAGCGATCAGGCGCTGTTGCCTGCGGTGCAGTTGCGCCAGTGCACGCAATCCGACCGGCCGAAACCCGCGGCGCCGCATGGCATGCCCGATTGCAAAAAGAACTTTCTGCTTGTCAAAAATAATGCGAAAGCCTGAGCTAAGACTAAAACCAGGATCCCAGGCCTGGATGGCTTCCGACCCTGCGCCATTGACTTCCATGATGGTGAAACCTTTGCCAGCAGACAAATCTTTCAGATTGTCAAACCGGACATCGAATCGGCCGAAGTGAAAATTCGGCATATCCTGCGCAATCGCATCGATGGCGTGAGTCAGCTGGGGCGTGATGTGCGCGACGCCATCGAGGTACAGGCTGCCAACCCGGGTGGAGCCTATGCTGGCCAGCCGCACGATTTCGCCCATTGCTGGTATCCGTCCGCCGTCATGGGTGCATTCATGGTGAGGCGACTTGAGCAAGCGCCAGGCGCGCGGGTCTTGCTCAATTAATTGAGCAAGGCAACGGTGCCCGTCGCCGATCACCTGCGGAAAATGCCGCAACGCCAGCCCAGTCAGCCGTCCCTTTGCTTCTCCTGGCTCGCGAACATAAAAAATTCCGGCTTCGCCATCCTGATGCAAAAACTGCTGCACCACCACCGTTTCGTTGGCCGGAAAAGACGCTAGGTAGGCTTGCAACTCGCCACAGCTCCGGAGTTTGCGAACACCATAGCCGCAGAGTCCGAGATCCGGCTTGGCCATCACCGGAAAATGCACTCCGGCATCGCACATCAAGCGGCGTAACTCGGAATCTGAGGGCGGCTGATGCGTCGATACCGCGCAGTAGGGAGCGGTGGCTTCAAGCGCCAGAGGCCCCATGCCGCTGAAATATTCAAGTTTGCCCTCGCCCACCAATCCACCCGACGTGATGGCCGGATTGGCCGCCGAGGGCAAGGTCACACTGCGGTAGCGCACGGAAAGCCACAGCCACTGCAACGTCAGCGGAATGCAGATCAGCCATCTTGGCAAACGCTCCAACGCACCGAGCGGGTACCGGACGGGCAGTTGCAGACTGCCAGCACCAGACTGCACACCCGTAGGAATGTCCAGATCGGCCAGCATCAGACCGCCCCTGACCGACGCCGAGCGACCAGGCCCACCGCCGCAAGACGATCAACCTGGGCATAGGCAGTGTGTTCCAGTTCCTCCCCAAACACATCGGGGTCGATTTCGGCGTAGTCGCATGCAAAGCCGGCTGAAGCCAGCACCGGCATCAGTTCCGCGTAAAAAGGGTCGATGCCATCGATGATGGCGACCCCGGTGTACAGCACCAGTTGTCCACCAGGCGCAAGGCGCGAAAGGCTCTCGGTGGCAATCCGCACACTCAGGGCGCGGCCCAGTCTGTCACCCCCATGCCGATAGGCGCGGCGTTCCCCATCAATCAGGTAGGGTGGGTTGGAAAGAATCAGATCGAATGGCCCGGATACGCTTGATAAAGCATCACCGAGAGCGAGTTGGACCGGAATCTGGCAGTGGGCTGCGTTCACCGACGCGTACTGGAGTGCCACAGGATTGATATCGCTCAAGGTGACTTCCACGCGATGGCCCGCTGCGGCCAGCGCACGTGCTGCCACCAAGCCGCCCGCTCCGCTGCCACAGCCGATGTCCAGAACCCGCAAGGGCGACTGGTGCGGCGTAGCGTGTGTGCTCGCGCGGTCGCGCAGCGCCTGCCGGATGAGTCGGGCAAAGCGGTAAGTATCTGGCCCGAAAAACACGGCATCGTTTTGCGTGGTGGGAAATGCCGCGTGCAGAAAAAGGTCGTCGCCCAAGCTGGCCACCCGCACCGCGCTGGACAGGGGTGCGTTGGCCTGCCGAGTAGCTGCCTGTCGCACAATGCCTGCGCTGTCCATGGCTGACAGCAGGTCAGGCGACACCACATCAGCGGTAAATGGCAGGCTCCAGCCAAAGATGTCCCTCAAGTTGGCAGCGCTGCGTCCTTGGCGGTTCACCAGTACGCGCTGATGGGTGAGCGGTGTCGGCGTGATGAAGCGGTAGCCCTCGTAACAGAGGATTCGCAGCACCTGCTGCAGGGCTTCGCTATCGATTGCGTCAAGATGGGAGCTTGAGGTGGAGCCTAGGCTTGAACTTGGGCTGGCGCCTTCAGCGAAATGCATTTG
>JANMBW010000330.1:0-3167 GCA_031360565.1 Polaromonas sp. | reverse complement strand
CGTGATCATGTAATCCGACGTCCGGTTGTTATTCGGGCTTGGTAGACCTTTGGTAAAACCGTCAGGGGTCATGTTGTAAGCCTTGAGCGCAGCGATGGTACTCAGGGCCTCGGCCTTGTAGTTGACCGTGCCTGAAGAGCCCCACTGCTTGTCCGCCATCAACAGCGCCATCGCAATATCCAGGTCGCCGTCCATGGCGTTCCAGCCGTCACCGGCTCCGCCGCAGTCTGCATTGACCCGCCACTCCATCAGGGCTGGATAGGGGGTGCTGTAGGCAGGGTGGCTGCGAACCACTTTGAAGAGTCCGTCGAACAATTCACGGGCTTGTCCGTCATGGCCCGCCATCAGCACGCTGAGCAGCATGCCGTAGCCCGCTCCTTCTGACACGGTTGCGTAACCGGCGTTGAAAACGACGACGTTGCCTCGACAGCGGGCATGCACGCCTCTGGCTTTCCATTGGTCGTACTGGGTTCGAATCAACGCGTCCTGGGTGGATTGGGCCACATTGGATGGCGTGATGCCTGCGACATAGGGCGTGCGGTGCGAAGCGAAGGGTAGCCGAGCCCGTTAGGCGAAGGCAGCAAGGTTTGCGCTTGCGCGGCATCTGCCACCTGATTGAGTGGTGGCGTGATCGCTTGAGGGCTTGCCAGAGCGCTTGCACCCGCTTTGAAAAGCCCGCAGCAAGCCTTGAGACAGGCCGTTTGAGCGACAGGCAGACGTGGCTATGAAGAGCCTGTTGTAGGAGTTATCCTACTGTACACAACCCCATCGAGACTCGGGTTAACCCTTGTCAGGCGAACAGCAGTTGCGGGATTTTGGGCTGGGCCTTTTGGACGTCTTAGCTGTGGTCGCCAAAAGCGTCAGAATGGCCGAAAGCGATCCCTTTGCAGGGTGGGATCGAGCCACGGCCGGCAGCAAATCGGGCTATTCGCCGCCCTAAAAGGTTACGCGCTGTGATTTATTGCAAGATAAATAAACCGGCCCGTAACATCTGGTAGCCAATTAAGCCAAAGGACCGACAGCTATAACCAGTCTAAAAGCGGCGAGCGCACAATGGCGTTTGATCCATCGTCATAAAGAGAGACATGCTGAATAACCTCCCACGTAACCTCCTGCGCATCCATAGACTGACAGGCTCACTCGCCGGGCCATTTTTGGCGTGGTTGACAGCCCTGACTGTTTTGGTTGTCCCACCGGTCAGTGCGGCCGAACCCGATTACCCCAGCAAGCCAATTACCATCGTGGTTGCCTATTCGCCAGGAGGTCAGGGCGACACCTTTGCCAGACTGGTGGGGGAACGTTTGTCCACCGTCTATAAGCAGTCAGTCGTGGTGGACAACCGACCAGGCGTGTCCGGCACGGTCGGTACGCGGTTGGCCGTCAAGAGCAAGAACGACGGCTACACGCTTTTCCTTGGTCAGACCGGCGAAATTGTGGTCAATCGGGTGATCATGAAAGATTTAGGCTACGACCCTTTGAAAGAGCTGGTCCCGGTGGTCTTGATCGGTAATGCACCCTTGGTGCTGCTGGTCCCCTCTGACGCGCCATACAACACGCTGGGTGAATTCATTCAGGCGGCCAAGGTCAAATCCGGTGGCTTCAGTTACGCGTCGGTGGGTGCCGGAACGCCCGGGCATCTCGCTGCGGTGGCCTTGGGGCTGGGCGCGAAAATTGACATGGTGCATGTGCCGTACAAAGGTGTGGGCCCCCTGATGGCCGATCTGATGGCATCGCGCGTCGAGATGTTTTTCAGCAGCGCCTCGGCGGCTGTTCCGCAAATCAAGGGCGGGCGTCTGAAAGCTCTGGCAGTCACAACCACCCAGCGAATGGCATCCTTGCCGCAAGTTCCCACGGTCGCCGAAGCGGCCTTGCCCGGTTTCAGTTACACCCTCTGGGGCGGCCTCTTTGCACCGGCCGATACGCCTGTAGCCATCATTCAGAGTCTGAATCGGGAGGTCAACAGCATTTTGGCTACACCCGAGATTCGCGGCCGGTTTGAAGCGGACAACCTTTCGGTGCCGAAAAACTCGCCCGTCGAGTTCGCTCAATATGTGCGTGCAGAAGCTAACAAGTTTGAAAAACTTGTGAAAGACGCCAACCTCAAAATCGAGCCCTGAGGCGGCCCCGGACGGCTGACGGTCAGCTCGGTCTGGCGGCTACAGTACCTCGCTGGCGAAGTCGGCCAACCTGGACCGTTCCCCGCGGGCCAGGGTGATGTGTCCACCGTGTGGCCAGCCTTTGAAGCGATCAACGGCATAAGTCATGCCCGATGAGCCCTCGGTGAGGTAGGGCGTATCGATTTGCGCCAGATTACCCATGCAGATGATTTTTGTACCGGGGCCAGCACGAGTAATCAGCGTTTTCATTTGTTTGGGAGTCAGGTTCTGCGCTTCGTCAATGATGACGTATTTGTTCAAAAACGTTCTGCCGCGCATGAAGTTCATGCTTTTGACTTTAATGCGCGAGCGGATCAGCTCGTTGGTGGCGGCGCGGCCCCACTCGCCCGAGCCGTTTTCGGTCTTGCCCAGCACTTCCAGGTTGTCATCGAGGGCTCCCATCCACGGGCCCATTTTTTCTTCTTCGGTGCCCGGCAAAAAGCCAATGTCTTCACCGACTGAGACGGTGGCGCGGGTCATGATGATTTCGGTGTAGCGGCGGTCATCCAAGACCTGCGTCAGGCCACTGGCGAGGGCCATCAGGGTCTTGCCGGTGCCCGCAGTACCCGCCAGGGTCACGAAGTCTACTTCAGGGTCCATCAAAAGATTCATCGCAAAGTTTTGCTCCCGGTTGCGCGTGGTCACGCCCCAAACGGCATTCTTCAGATGGTTGTAATCCTTGAGGGTTTTCAATACCGCTGTTTTGGCACGTATTTCGGTGACGCGGGCATACAGGGGCGGCTCGCCGGGCGATTCAAAAAACACGAACTGGTTGATCAACAGGCTGGCAACAATTGGTCCGGTGATGCGGTAGAAGGTGTGGCTTCCCTGCTGCCAGCTCTCTATGGTTTTACTTTGACGCGTCCAGAAGTCGGTGGGCAGCGCAAGCACACCGGAATACAGCAGGTCACCGTCTTCCAGTGTCTTGTCGCTCTGGTAATCATCAGTTGCCAGCCCGAGCGCCCTGGCCTTGACACGCATGTTGATGTCTTTGGATACCAGCACCACCTC
>JANMBW010000283.1:0-1607 GCA_031360565.1 Polaromonas sp. | reverse complement strand
GCCTCCTGCGCGTCCATCATGCGGCCGGTCAGGGCCATGTCCATCGCTTTGGCCTTGCCCACGGCGCGCGGGAGCCGCTGCGTGCCTCCAGCGCCTGGAATGATGCCCAGCTTGATCTCGGGCTGGCCGAATTTTGCGTTGTCGGCGGCGATGATGAAGTCGCACATCATGGCCAGTTCGCAGCCACCACCCAGCGCAAAGCCGCTGACCGCCGCGATCACGGGCTTGCGGATGTTGCGGACCTGCTCCCAGTTACGGGTGATGTAATCATTTTTATAGACATCGGCAAAGCTGAACTTCGCCATCGCGCTGATGTCGGCGCCCGCTGCAAAGGCTTTTTCGCTACCCGTCAGGATGACGCAGCCAATGCAGTCGTCGAGATCAAAGTCCGTCAGTGCGCTGCCGAGCTCGTCCATCAGTTGCTCGTTGAGCGCGTTGAGCTGCTGCGGCCGGTTCAGGGTAATGATGCCAACGCGCCGCGTGTCGGGGCCCTGGGTCGTGGTCAAAATCAGGTCGTAGCTCATGCAGTCTCCTTGGTGGTGATTCGGTGGTTTGCAGTGAAAGGGTGGCGCTCACGACTCGGGCATCAGCCAGCGTTCGAGCTTGGCGGCATCCTGCACGGTCAGTCGCCAGGTGGTCAGGCGAGGTGGCAGGGTGAGGGCTAGTCGCAGAAGACGTTTGTCGCGAGATACCAGGGCGATAACCTTCTTTGCGCTACCCGCATACAGCAAGAGATCATCGAGCCGGTTCATCCGCCAGCCGCTGCCCCGTGCGTCGTCCGTGCTGGCGCGGGACGGTCCGGCGGGCTCCAGTCCCAGCCATTCGTCGCCGGGTGCAAAGCCGGCGCGCTCGGCCACACCGCCGCGCAAAACCGTCTTGATGACCAGGCCCTGGCTCTCACTGACACGCAGCCCCAGGCGATGCGCCAACTGACCGGGCTCTTCGAGCACGTTCACGCCGTGTGCCTGCAGCAGCTCTCGTAGCGGTAAGTCATCTGTTCCATGGACCCACCGGGCCAGCTCCGGCGCAAACGAGCGACCACTGAGTTCGTGCAGAACGGCCGCAAAATCTGCCTGGCTCATGGGGCCAGCCTGGCACTTCAACCAGAGCGCACGCATCGCCTGGTCCAGCGAAGCGCTTGATGTGCCGGGTCCAGAGCGCAGCGTCAGGTCGAAGCACAGGGCTACCAGCGCGCCCTTGGTGTAGTAACTGACCGTGGCGTTGGGTGTGTTCTCGTCCTGCCGGTAGTACTTGACCCAGGCGTCAAAGCTGGCTTGAGCGACCGACTGCACCAGTCGTCCAGGCGTCTGCATCACTTGGTTGACGGTCTTGTTGAGCAGCTTCAGGTAGCCCGCGTTGTCCAGCAAACCGGCGCGGCGCAGCAGCAGGTCGTCGTAGTAGCTGGTGAAACCTTCAAAAAACCAGAGCAGATGCGTGTAGTTTTCACGATCGTATGCGTAAGCGCTGAATTCTTGAGGGCGCAGGCGCTTGACGTTCCAGGTGTGGAAATACTCGTGGCTAATGAGGCCGCGCAGCGTGGTGTAACCCTCCGATACAGGCGATGCCTGGGTCTCTCCGGCCAGCGGCAAGCGCGGCAGGTCGCTTCG
>JANMBW010000282.1:0-2085 GCA_031360565.1 Polaromonas sp. | reverse complement strand
ACGGCGATGATCAACTGTTGACCGGTGTTGAGCAGGCTCAACGTGGTCTGGCTTTTGATGGCGGCGCGCCGGTATTTTTGCAAGCTTTCGTCGTAGCGATTGGCTTCAAAATTTTCGTTGTTGAAGTATTTGACAGTTTCGTAATTGAGCAATGAGTCGATGGCGCGGCTGTGCGCCGACGAATCCAGTTCGTTCATCTGCTTGCGAAACTTGGTGCGCCACTCCGTCACCGTCACCGTGAAGGTGATGTAGAGCACCAGGGCCGCGAGGGTGATCCAGGCAAACCACGCATCAAACTTCACCGCCAGAATGCTCAGCACCAGCGCCACTTCAATCAGCGTGGGGATGATGCTGTACAGCGAATAGGAAATCAGCGAATGCACACCGCGCGTACCCCGCTCGATGTCACGCGTCATGCCGCCGGTTTGCCGCTCCAAATGAAAACGCAAGCTCAGCGCATGCAGGTGCTGAAACACCTGAAGCGAAATCTTGCGTGAAGCGCCTTCGGTGGCCTTGGAAAAAACCAGCTCGCGCAATTCGGTGAACAGCGATGTAGACAGCCGCAGCAGGCCATAGCCCAGCAGCAGCGCAGCAGGCACCACCAGCACCGCCTGCACGTTGCCAGGCTTGAGGTTCATCGCGTCGACCAGGTTTTTCAGCAGCAGCGGCACGCCGACATTGCCCAGCTTGGCACACACCATGAAGCTCAAGGCCGCCAGCACCCGCCACTTGTAGTCCCAGAGGTAAGGGAACAGGCGTTTGAGGGTATCGAGATCTGAGCGCACCGGCAGTGGCTGACCGGGAACAGCCTGCTGGTGCGGCATGGCAAGGGAAGATTCAGCAGCGGAGGCTCGGGAGCGCATCAGTCACAATCGTTGAGTTTTTTAATTTCCTCATGGATTGTGCCTATGTCCTCAGAATCAAGCGCCCACGCAGCCAGTGTCCCGATTGACCTCACGGTTGAGCTGCCGGTCGACAAGGAACTGGTGCTAAAAGTGATTCCCATGCCAGCGGACTGCAACGCCAACGGCGACATCTTTGGCGGCTGGGTCATGGCGCAAGTGGACTTGGCCGGCTCGGTAGTGCCGGCCCGCTACGTGGATGGCCGTATGGCGACGGTGGCGGTCAACCAGTTCATCTTCAAGCAACCGGTCAAGGTTGGCGACATCCTGTCGTTTTTTGCCAGCGTGACGCGCGTCGGAACCACATCGATCACGGTGCAAGTCGAGGTTTTTGCCGAACGTTTTCGCAGCCAGGGGCGTTACATCAAGGTGACCGAGGCGAGCCTGACTTATGTGGCCATTGATGATTTTGGCAGGCCACGAAAAATCGTGAAAGCCTGAAATCAAGCCAATCCGATTGAACGGATTTCAGGACACGATGTAAGCCGCCGCACCGGTAGAAAGCAGCTTGCCGTCAGCGCCAAAAAATTCCATGCGTGTGTTGGCCACCCGCGAGCCCAGACGCAGCACTTGGGCCCGCAGATCAAAGTACTCCCCGATGCCGGGGCGCAAGTAGTCGACCCGTAAATCAATCGTGCCCAGCCGAGCAAAGCGCTGCAGGCGCTGCGCGGGAGCCTCATCCAGATGGCGCGCGCCAATCGCGGCCATAACGGCCAGACCGCCCACAGCGTCGAGTCCGGCACTGATAGCGCCGCCGTGAATTCGGTGGTGGGTGTAGTGACCGATCAAATCCGGCCGCATCAGCAAGCGGGCGGTCACGCAATCGGCCTGAAGCGATGTGATCTTCAAGCCAAGCAGATTATTGAAAACGATTTTGTTTTCGAATAGATCGGTCAATCCTTCTGTGAAGGCCGCTTCAAATGTCGTGGGCTGCGCACTGTCAGACGAGGGTGTGTCCATGCCGCGATTGTGCTGCAGGCACGGGTGGAGGGCGTGAAAGTGCTAACTGGCGTCGCGGTGTCCTACATGCCTCCCAGCAACTCGACTACATCGTCCATGGGCTTCGTCTGTGAACATCAAGCAGCCAGTTTGTTTCGTCGATTGCACTGCGGTGCCCTGGCGAGTTGATTGCCGATAACTCCCCTCTCTCCTACCCTCCTAATTTGCAAGGAACAAGATGAAG
>JANMBW010000271.1:0-1560 GCA_031360565.1 Polaromonas sp. | reverse complement strand
TTCTGTTTACCGCCAAGGTGGAAGCGGGTGCCAATGTGGTGGTGTTCGGTCTGGGCGGCATCGGGCTCAATGTGATTCAGGGCGCAAAGATGGTCGGGGCCGACAAGATCATCGGCGTCGACCTGAACCCCGAGCGCGAGGCCATGGCGCGCAAGTTCGGCATGACGCATTTCATCAATCCCAAAACAACCGAGAACGTAGTCGATGCCATCGTGCAGCTGACCGATGGCGGCGCCGACTACAGCTTTGAATGCATAGGCAACACCCAGGTGATGCGGCAGGCGCTGGAGTGCACGCACAAAGGCTGGGGCCGCAGCATCATCATCGGTGTGGCCGAAGCTGGTGCAGAAATCTCAACGCGCCCATTTCAATTGGTGACCGGGCGCAAATGGGAAGGCTCGGCCTTTGGCGGCGCACGCGGCCGAACCGACGTGCCGAAAATCGTCGACTGGTACATGGAAGGCAAGATCAATATCGACGACCTGATCACGCACACCATGCCGCTCGAAGACATCAACAAGGGCTTTGATTTGATGAAGCGCGGCGAGTCGATCCGCGGCGTGGTGTTGTACTGAACCAGGAGCCAGGTTATGCAGTCCATGAGCCCTCTGCGTCATATCGACACCGGCGTATTAAACGTGGCCTATTACGAAACCGGCCCCGCCAGCGGGCCGCCAGTGCTGCTGATGCACGGCTTTCCTTACGATATTCACGCCTACGCCGAAGTCGCGCCCTTGCTGGCCGATCAGGGTTGCCGCGTCATCGTGCCTTACTTGCGCGGCTTTGGTGCAACGCGTTTTCTGAGCACTGCCACGCCGCGTTCGGGCGAACAGGCGGCACTCGGTGCCGACCTGCTCGCGCTGCTCGACGCACTGGCTATTCCGCGCGCCGTGCTGGCTGGCTACGACTGGGGTGGTCGTGCGGCCTGCGTGGTGGCTGCGCTGTGGCCTGAGCGTTGCGCTGGCCTGGTGTCACTGAACAGCTACAACATCCAGAACATCGCCACATCGATGGTGCCCGATACGCCCCAGAACGAGCGCAGTCTGTGGTACCAGTATTACTTTCACAGCGAACGCGGTCGCGCTGGGCTCAGCGCAGACCGGCGCGCCCTTTGTCATTTGTTGTGGAAGCTGTGGTCACCAAGCTGGGTTTTCGACGAGGCCGCTTTTGAACGCAGTGCTGCCGCATTCGACAACCCGGACTTTGTGGATGTGGTCATTCAATCCTACCGCCATCGGTTTGGCCTGGTGGCGGGCGATCCAGCGCTGCTTGAAATTGAACGGCGCCTCGCGGTGCAACCGCCGATCACTGTCCCCAGCATCACTTTCGATGGAGTTGACGACGGCGTCCGGCCACCTGCTGCGGCAGACCAACATGCCCGATTTTTCACTGGTCCACGCTCACATCGGGTCATCCCAGGCGCTGGTCATAACTTGCCACAAGAAAAGCCGCAGGTGTTTGCCGACGCTGTGCTCGATCTGGTGCATCAACGGCTGACTGCCTGAATTAGGCCTGAACGTGGCAGATCAACTCCTCAGTGAACACCGCTGTTTTGGCGGG
>JANMBW010000200.1:0-2987 GCA_031360565.1 Polaromonas sp. | reverse complement strand
CACCTGAACGGCAAGCTCGCGGGTAGGCAGCAGCACCAGCGCCCGCACCGGATGCCGCGCGGGCGAGGTTGAAGGGTTTTCGTGCTTCATCATGCGCTGCAGCAAAGGAAGCGCAAAAGCGGCTGTTTTGCCAGTGCCCGTCTGGGCCGCTCCCATCACATCTTTGCCTTGCAGGACGACCGGAATCGCCTGTTCCTGGATGGGAGTCATGGTTTCGTAGCCCATTTCGGCTACGGCGCGGGCCAGCGGTTCTGCCAGCGAAAGATTGGAAAAAGAGGACGTCATTTAGCCGGCTATTGTCGCACTTTGCGCCAATTTACTGGCTCGGAACGGTAGCCAGGCTGCCAGACCCCCTGCCCAGTTCCACATCAAGTCAGCGGATCAACTCCATTTGCTATATGTTTTATAGCGTAATGTGCAGTAAATAAGCCGGCTAGCTGCTTATTTGACTGATATTTTCTACAAGTTTCGGGCACTGAAGGTGTCACAGGCCTTGACGCTACCGGTGGTGAAGCCGGTATTGAACCAGCGCTGGCGCTGAGCACTGGTGCCGTGGGTGAAGCTCTCGGGAACCACTGCGCCGCCACTGGACCGCTGCAGGGCGTCATCGCCAATTTTGGCCGCCGCGTTCATGGCCGCGGCAATGTCTCCGCCTTCCAGAATCTGTCGGGACTGATTGGCATGGTAGGCCCAGGTGCCGGCAAAACAGTCGGCTTGCAATTCGAGTTTCACACTCAGTGCGTTGTACTCAATCTTGCTGACACGGCCACGCATCTGGTCCACTTTTCCGCTGATGCCCAGCAGGTTTTGCACATGATGGCCCACCTCATGCGCAATCACATAAGCTTGCGCAAACTCTCCTGGAGCGCCCAGGCGTTTGGTCAGGGTTTCATAAAACCCGAGGTCGATGTAGACCTTTTGGTCACCCGGGCAATAAAACGGGCCCATTGCCGACTGGCCCTGCCCGCAGGCTGTTGACGTCGCGCCTCTAAACAGCACCAAGCGTGGTACCTGATAGGTAGCTCCGCCCTTGGCAAACAACTCTTTCCAGACATCCTCGGTGTCGGCCAGCACGGTAGACACGAACTTGGCCATTCGATCATCTGCGGGTGGGCGATGCGCGGGCCGCTGCGTTTGCTGAACCTGTGCCGGTGGGGCGCCGCCACTGAGCAGGCTCAAAATCGTGATGGGGTTGATACCAAAGGCCCATCCGCCCAGCAGTGCCACCACAATCGTGCCAATTCCGATATTGCGACCGCCGAGCAAGCCGCCACCACCCAGGCCACTGCCGCCGCCCTCATCGCGCCGGTCTTCGACGTTGTCAGATTCCCGATTGCCTTCCCACTTCATGATTGCCCCTGTTGTCCGGTTGAAATTGTCCTGCAGCGCGACCGGTATGGCCTGTCAGTGCATACGCCGACTTTAATGGACACCGCAACCATCCAGGCTGGAGCGCAATGTGAGGCCGGTCGGGGGAACAAAATGGATGCTGCAGAATCCCATTCGTCATCATGCCTACACCTCGTTCGCTTTTAGTTTTTCATGCCGAAGCATGGGTTCATCGGGTGATCCTCTGGATCGCTGGTGGAGCGCTGGTGCTTCTCACGGCATGTGCTAGCCCGATCACCGCCAAAGTGACGAGTTTCAACCGCTGGCCGGCAGATGCTTCGGGTGCCAGCTTCAGCTACATCCGGCCGCCAGACCAACTCAACGACCTCGAACAGCAGACTTATGAACAGTTGGTAAAAAGCGAGCTCGAACGGCTTGGCCTTAAACATGCAGCGCCTGGGCAAATCGGACGTATTCAGGTGGACATCGTGACGGGACATGGGACCCGCAATAAAAAGTACCGCGAAGCGATCTATCAGGACCAGTACATCTACACCCCGCCTTACCGCGATGCCGCCGGCAATGTGTTTTCGGGCTTCTGGGCACCCGATCGCTTTGGTTCGCGCTATGTCGGCGACCGGGAAGTTGTGCGTACCGTGCAGGTCAGCAATTTGCGGCTGCGGCTGTTGGACTCACAGGGCAGTGCAGCGGGAAGGCCTCAAGCTGTGTTTGAGTCGAGAGCGGTGTATGAGGGCGACAATGAAGACCTCGCCGACGTGATGCCCTATCTTGTGCGCGCTGTATTTCAAGACTTCCCTGGCCAAAGCGGGCGGGTCCAGGTCGTCAAGTTCGACAGCAAGACCGGCGCCAGAATCAAAAACTGACCATGACCTGCGTACTGCTCACAGGTTTTGACGCCTTTGGTGGAGCTCTTGTGAATGCCAGCTGGCTGGCGGTTAAGCAGCTTGATGGTCAATGCGTGGCCGGTCACCGAATCGTCGCCGCCCAGCTACCCACTGTATTTGATGAATCCCAAAAGGTTTTGGCCGATCTGATGCGGCGGCATCTGCCGACGCTGGTCATCGTCGTGGGTCAGGCAGGTGGACGCCAGGCGCTGTCGTTGGAGCGACTGGCCGTTAATTTTAACGATGCCCGCCTGCCAGACAACGCAGGCCAACAGCCGATTGACACACCCATCGTGCAGAACGGACCCGCGGCCTACTTTTCAGGCTTGCCGGTTAGAGCCATGCTGCAGGCATTGCAGCAGGCCGGCATTGCAGCCGAACTGTCTGACACAGCAGGTACCTTTGTCTGCAACCATGTTTTCTACCGACTGATGCATGGGCTGGCCAAACAGCGCAAGGTGCCGCGTACCCGCGGTGGCTTTATTCACCTGCCCTACTTGCCAGAGCAAGGAACGCCCTGCATGCCTCTGGCCGACATGGTGCGCGGATTGAAACTGGTTGTGGAATGCGCTCTGACGACGCCATCTGAGCCGACTGCCAACAACCCTCGGTCCAAGCGTCGGGGTTGATTCAAGTGTCCTAGCGAGTCAGCGCCGTGATGGACACCGAACCCCGGTCGGACGGAGGCATTTCTTGCGGTTCGAGCCGCAGGCAATTGCCATTTTCTAAGCGAGGACGCGCTTCCAGGCAGTT
>JANMBW010000212.1:0-7925 GCA_031360565.1 Polaromonas sp. | reverse complement strand
CTTTCAGTTTTACGTGGCACCGGCATCGGAGCCGGGCGCAAAAGGCAAACTCAGTTGCCAGCTTTACCAGCGCAGTGCCGATATCTTTCTGGGTGTGCCCTTCAACATTGCCAGCTACGCCCTGCTCACCCACATGGTGGCGCAGCAATGCGATCTCGATGTGGGTGACTTCGTCTGGACCGGCGGTGATTGCCATATTTACAGCAACCACCACGAGCAGGTCGCGCTGCAGCTTAGCCGTGCGCCCATGCCCTACCCGGTACTCCATATCCAGCGCAAACCCGAATCGATTTTTGACTACCAGTTTGACGACTTCGAATTCTTGAATTACCAGCATCACCCGGCTATCAAGGCACCCGTCGCGGTCTGACGCGGGCCGACTCCGGCACCTCATATACCCATGAAAATCAACATGATTTTTGCGCGCTCGAGGAACGGCGTGATCGGCAAAAACAACGCTATGCCCTGGCACCTGCCGGAGGACCTGGCCCATTTCAAACAGCTGACCTCGGGTTGGCCGGTCATCATGGGGCGCAAGACCTGGGATTCGCTACCCGCCAAATTCAGGCCCCTGCCCCATCGCACCAATGTCGTCATCACGCGCCAAGCTGACTGGACTGCACGCGGCGCAGTGGTGGCAGCCAGCCTGCCAGAGGCTTTACAACTTTGCGCGGCGTCAGAAGAAGTCTGGGTGATTGGCGGCGCGCAAATTTATGCCCAGGCCGAGCCCATCGCGCAGCGAATCGAGGTTACCGAAATAGCCGACGACTTTCAGGGCGACGCTTTTGCGCCGCTACTGGGTTCGCGCTGGGTAGAAGTTGCGCGTGATAATCGCGTGTCGTCTACCGGGATGGCTTTTAGTTTTATCACTTACGAAAACCGACAGGGAGACTGATATGTCTGGAGATGGCTTTCACGTACATGGCCCGCACGACCACGAACTCGAACACGCTGCGCAAGGCGGGCACGACAGTGGCGGCATGACTGCGCAGATAGCGGTGATCACGGCGATCATTGCCACCGTCGGCGCGATATTTTCCTACATGGGCGGCGCCACCCAGGCCAACGCCGGTCTGTATAAAAACAATGCTGCGATCAAGAAGACGGAGGCGTCCAACCAGTGGAATTTCTTCCAGGCCAAAAGTACCAAGCAGTCACTTGCCGAGGTGTCGCGCGATTTGACGCTTCAGGACGCCGAAAAGACCAAATACCAGGCCAAGATTGACCGCTACGAAAAAGAAAAAAACGAAATCAAGTTATCGGCTGAAAAGCTGGAAGCCGAAGCCACGGGTTGGGACAAATCGTCTGACGAACAAATGCACCAGCACCATCGCTGGGCTCAGGCCACGACGATTCTGCAAGTGTCGATTGCGCTGGCCGCGATTGCGCTGTTAACGCGCAAAAAGTGGCTGGAGTACGGCATGTTTGCCCTGGCCGGAGTGGGCATGATCGTAGGGGCACTCGCTGCGCTACATATTTAATAGCACAAACCAAGCGTTTTCGTTGGGCTGTGGCCACTTTTCATAGCCAGATATGAAGTTGACGACCTGGAATGTGAATTCGCTTGCGGTGCGGCTGCCGCAGGTACTCGACTGGCTGGTCGCCAATCCTGTCGACGCGCTGTGCCTGCAGGAACTCAAGCTAAGCGATGACAAATTTCCCTTTGAAGTCTTCCAGGCTGCCGGTTACCACAGTGCTGTTTTTGGCCAAAAAACCTATAACGGCGTAGCGATAGTGAGTCGCGTCCCGACGCGGGATGTGGTGAAAAACATTGGCGGCTTCGCCGACGAGCAGTCGCGCGTGATTGCCGCCACACTCGACACACCCGATGGCTCGATTCGCTTGGTCAATGGCTACTTTGTCAATGGCCAGGCACCGGGTAGCGACAAGTTTGACTACAAGATGAACTGGTTAAATGGCCTGAACCAGGTCATGCGCGAAGAACTGCGGGCCCACAATCAGTTGGTACTGCTCGGTGACTTCAACATCACAGCTGACGACCGTGACAGCTACGATCCCGAAGGCTTACGAGAAACCATTCACCACACCACGGAAGAACGCCAGCAGTTTCAGGCGCTGATCGACCTGGGGCTGATAGATGCTTTTCGGCTTTTTGAGCAGCCTGAAAAAAGCTACTCCTGGTGGGACTACCGCGAGATGGCTTTCAGGCGTAACCGCGGTCTGCGAATTGACCATATTCTGGTGAGCCAGGCTCTCAAGTCCAGGGTTTCAAGTTGCACGATTGACAGGTTACCGCGCAAGAACGAACGGCCCAGCGACCACGCGCCGGTCACGGTGGTGTTATCACCGTGAATACCTGACCATGCAATCATTGAAGGCCCCAGCTAATGACTACCGGGCACTTCGCAGCGGCTTACTCTAGGTTCAACTCCTGGATTTTTCGCGTGATGGTATTGCGGCCAATGCCCAGCTTTTGCGCAGCCTCAATCCGACGGCCGCGGGTAGAGAGCAGCGCCGTCTGAATCAGTTTGGATTCAAAGCGACGTGTGAGCACGTCCCACACATCACTGCACCCGGTCGCCAGCAGGGCCTGAGCCTCTACCTCAAGACCGACTTCCCAAGCCTGGTCCACTGCTGCTTCAGGTTTGGCCTGATGGCTGCTCACGACAATGGCGTCAGGCGCTGGGGCGGACACCGCCATGCCCTCGGCAAGCGGAGCGGCCTGCACCGCCGTTGGCTCGGCTCTGTCCACCGTCGGGCGGACTTCAACAACCGATACCGGTGACACCACCTTGCCCGCATCTGACGTCACGCTCAGGACCTCGGGAGGCAAGTCTTTTGGCTCAATCACCTGAGCCGGCGCCATCACCGTCAGCCAATGGCAAATGTTCTCAAGCTGGCGCACATTTCCAGGAAAGCCAAAGGTGCTCAACCTTTGCAGTGCCGCGTCTGAAATACGCTTGGGCTCCACCCCCAGCCGTTGGGCACTTTGCTGCAGGAAATGGCGGGTCAAGGTAAAGACATCTTCACGTCGCTCACGCAATGCCGGCAAGCGCAGGCGAATCACGTTGAGACGGTGGTACAGATCCTCGCGGAAAAAACCATCTTTGACGCGCTGTTCCAAATCCTGGTGCGTGGCGGCTATCACGCGCGGGTTGGCCTTGATGGCGTTGTGCCCGCCAACCCGGTAAAAATGCCCGTCACTGAGTACCCTGAGCAAACGCGTCTGAAGGTCAAACGGCATGTCGCCGATTTCATCCAGAAACAGCGTACCGCCTTCGGCTTGTTCAAATCGGCCTCGCCGCATGGTCTGGGCGCCGGTGAAAGCGCCGCGCTCGTGGCCGAACAATTCGCTTTCCAGCAGGTCCTTGGGAATGGCGGCGGTATTGATTGCCACAAAAGGCCCGTTGGCCCGGGTTGAATGCTTGTGCAAAGCCTTGGCGACAAGCTCCTTGCCGGAACCCGATTCGCCGGTGATCATCACGGTCACGTTGCTTTGACTCAAGCGACCGATGGCGCGAAAGACGTCCTGCATCGCTGGCGCCTGTCCCAGCATTTCAGGCGCATTGGCCATGCGCTCTTCAGCAACTTCTTCGCGCTGGCTTTCTTCCACCGCACGCCGAATCAGTTCGACTGCCTTGGGCAAATCAAAGGGTTTGGGAAGGTATTCGAAAGCACCGCCCTGAAAGGCCGACACGGCACTGTCGAGGTCAGAAAACGCCGTCATGATGATGACGGGCAAGCCCGGTAACTTGGCCTTGACCTTTTCCAGCAAATCGAGACCCGACCCGCCGGGCATACGAATGTCGCTCACCAGAATTTGTGGCCCGTCCTCTTCGCCGGCCGATTCGAGCGCGGCTAATACCTCACGCGGATGGGTGAAGCTTCGAGTGGGAAGATCCTCCCGCAACAGGGCTTTTTCCAGAACAAACCGGATGGACTGATCATCGTCAACGATCCAGATAGGCTTCATGCTTTGTCATCCCGGCGGGTACTACCCGATTGTTTGGTCATGCGTTCTCAAGGCGTCTGCAGAAAACCGGGACGGCTGGCTTCAAGGCAATGGGATCAAGATCTTGAAGTCGGTACGCCCCGGAACGCTGTCGCACTCAATCAATCCGTGATGCTGCTGGACAAAGGTTTGCGCCAACGTCAGCCCCAGCCCGGAACCGCCTTCCCGTCCTGATATCAGGGGATAGAAAATGCGGTCTTTAATAGAGTCCGGCACGCCCGGTCCATTGTCAATGACATGCAATTCCAGTGCCAAGCGGTAGCGCTGCTTGCCGAAAGTCACCTGGCGGGCAATTCGGGTTTTGAAAGTGATCTCTGCGTCGCCTGCTGCAACCCGCTCGGCCAGCGCCTGCGCGGCATTGTGGGCAATGTTGAGGACTGCCTGAATCAGCTGTTCGCGGTCCCCGCGAAAATCCGGAATCGATATGTCGTAATCACGCAGAAGACGCAAACCCCGGGGAAACTCGGCCAGGATCAGCAGCCGAACCCGTTCGCACACTTCATGCATGTTGACATCGCCAACCAGATGCGGACGGCGATGGGGTGCCAGCAGCCGGTCCACCAGCGACTGCAGCCGGTCGGCCTCGTGGATGATGACCTGGGTGTACTCCGTGAGCTCCTTGTCGATTTCCATTTGCAGCAGTTGGGCCGCCCCGCGAATCCCGCCCAGCGGATTCTTGATTTCATGCGCCAGGTTGCGGATCAGTTCCTTGTTGGCCTGCGCCTGGTCCATCAAACGCTCTTCGCGGTCCTGCTTGGCTTGTTGCTCCAGCGGCAGCAGCTCCACAATCGCCTCACCCGGTGTGTCGGTTTGCGCCACCACCACGTGGACAGGGATGGGTTCGTGGTTGACACGCTTGAGCCAGGCGTCGTAACGCAAGGCCGCAAACTCGTTGCTGCCTGCACCCTCCAGCGCGTTTTGCAGAATGTGGGGCTCGGTGAAGCAATCGGGAAGTTGTGAGCCTTCAATGGTGCGGCGCGACGTACCCAGGGCGTCTTCGAGCGCGGCATTGGCAAACACCACCACACCATTGGTTTTGACGACCGCGACCAGGGTGGCGAGCAGGTCAAACGAGAGGAAGCGGGGCGGACTGATTGCGGGTCCGAGGGCCGCGGAGGGAGGTTTTTTCAAGCCTCCATTTTGCCTTCAAGCAAGCGCGATGGGCGCCACCGCAGGCGTTTTAATTGCCAGCTGGCAGGCGGGCAATTTCGCGCTTGAGACCGGCAATGTCGCTCTGGTTGCGAGCAATGCCGTCTTTGATTTCGGCCACACGGTCCAGATAACGCTGGTAATTACGACTCTCGATGCCCTGCTTCTCAGGCTCACCGTTGTTGTATTCCTTTTGCTGTTCCGCCAGTCTGGCCTCGGCTTTTTTCAATTCAGATTCAAGAATCCGCCGTGAGTCGCTGTCGCGGACCTTTTGTTCAGGGCTGCCATCGGTACGTGTCGCAGAACCCGAAGGGGCTGCTGCGGCCACCCGCACCGGAGCCTTCTGCACGGCCGTGCCCTGAACCACCGTCACGTTGCCGCCCTGGAGCAATTTGCAACCGCGGCTTTGCGCCTCTTTAACGTTGTTGATGTACTCGGAAGCGCCGGTGCCGGCAGCGGTACAGCGGTAAATGTCGGCAACAGCAGGTCCGGCTGGCACACAGGACAGTGCTGCCAGCAACAAAGAAAAGCGGAAAAATAAAGTGGTCTGAGTCATACGTCGCCTCGGGTGCCCTGAAAGTCTGACACGCTGACAGTATGCGGCAAAGCATCAAAAACGCCAAGCTGGAGGGTCATCGGCGGGCGGCGCATAAAAAAAGGACGGCTTGCACCGTCCTTTTTTAGCTACACACAAGCCCTCAGTCGAGCATGCGAGAGGGGCCCTATCCGCGCTCGTTTACAGCGAATAGTACATGTCGTATTCGACCGGATGCACCGCCATGCGGAAACGCGTGACTTCCTGCATTTTCAGCTCGATGTAGGCATCGATCATGGTGTCGGTGAACACGCCACCCTTGGTCAGGAAGCCGCGACCCTTGTCCAGATAGTCCAGCGCCTGGTCCAGGCTGTGGCAAACAGTTGGGATTTTTGCATCTTCTTCCGGTGGCAGATGGTAAAGATCTTTGGTGGCGGCTTCGCCAGGATGGATCTTGTTTTCCACGCCGTCCAGGCCCGCCATCATCAGGGCCGAGAAAGCCAGATACGGATTGGCCAGTGGATCGGGGAATCGCGCTTCGATGCGGCGCCCTTTGGGGTTGGCCACAAACGGAATGCGAATGGATGCAGACCGGTTTTTTGCCGAGTAAGCCAGTTTGACCGGTGCCTCAAAACCTGGGACCAGACGCTTGTAGCTGTTGGTGCCAGGATTAGTGATGGCGTTCAAGGCACGGGCGTGCTTGATGATGCCGCCGATGTAGTACAGCGCGAAGTCCGACAGACCGGCATAACCGTCGCCAGCAAACAGGTTTTTGCCGTCTTTCCAGATCGACTGGTGCACGTGCATGCCGCTGCCGTTGTCGCCAACCAGAGGCTTGGGCATGAAGGTGGCGGTTTTGCCATAAGCATTGGCGACGTTGTGCACCACGTACTTGAGCAAAATGGTCCAGTCGGCGCGCTGCACCAGCGTGCTGAACTTGGTGCCGAGTTCGTTCTGGCCCGCGCCAGCGACTTCATGGTGAAACACTTCAACCGGAATGCCAAGCGACTCGAGGATCAGCGACATTTCAGCGCGCATGTCTTGCGTGCTGTCGACTGGGGGCACTGGAAAGTAACCGCCCTTGACGGTGGGGCGATGGCCGCGGTTGCCGCCTTCAAGCTTCTTGCCGGAGTTCCACGGCGCTTCGTATTCGTCGATCTCAAAAAATGCGCCCGACATTTCGTTGGCCCAACGCACGCCGTCGAAAATGAAGAATTCAGGTTCAGGACCAAAGTAGGCGGTATCGCCCAGTCCGGAGGCCTTGAGATAGGCCTCAGCACGTCGGGCAATCGAGCGTGGATCACGGTCATAGGACTTGCCGTCGGTCGGGTCCAGCACGTCGCAGCTCAGGAAGAGCGTGGTCTCTTCATAAAACGGATCCAGGTTGGCGGTGTTGGCATCAGGCATCAACAACATGTCGGACGCTTCAATACCCTTCCAGCCGGCGATGGAAGAACCATCAAATGCGTGACCCGAAACAAACTTGTCCTCGTCAAAATGGGAAACCGGCACGGTCACATGCTGCTCTTTGCCCCGCGTGTCGGTAAAGCGGAAGTCAACAAACTTGACCTCGTTTTCCTTCACCATTTTCATGACGTCTGCGACGGTCTTTGCCATCAAAATCTCCTGTTGCTGGATGGTTGTTAAAAAACTTTTCGAAAGCTATCGGGAACAAGGGATGCACTTTTTGTGCCACGACCCCACTGCCACCGGCTTTTCAAGCTGCCCCCGATTGTGCCGCCAAACTGGCATGGTTCCGGATCAGGCCCCTGTGATTCGCCCCGCCCGGTCAGGACGTCTAATTCAACTGAAAGCATTGTAGTGGTGCGCCACCATGCACACTAATGGTGCACTCAGGATCGCACCAATTCAGGGCCAAGCTTCAAATCGAACTTGGCTAATCCAGACATCAGGGTGAGGTAGGCCACATCAACCGCCTCGGGCAGGCCTTTGACGCCCAACTCGATGTGGCGGCCATAGGTGGCGTGGTCGACACTGGGCAGGCTGAACACTTTGACCTGCGGGTGACTGGCTTCAATCTCCAACATCAGCGGCGTGAGGGTGGCCTCCATGGAACCCATCACGATCACCGATTTTTCGACATAGGCTGATTTTTGGTGCAAGTGCGGGTAGCGGCTATCGAGCACCGATTCGATCATGGGCCAGGCCATGACTGGAAAACCTGGCACAAAATGCACCGCCCCCTGCCCGGCTTCGCAGGTGAAACCGGGAATCTTGTTGTACGGGTTCGGGATGATTTCGGCACCC
>JANMBW010000156.1:0-2540 GCA_031360565.1 Polaromonas sp. | reverse complement strand
CTAGACCCACAGGTAAATTGCCGGCCCGGATTCGTTTTAGACCTTGAGCGACAAGGCGGCGGTTGTTTGCATCGAGCCGGACCACGTCGGCAACGGTACCGAGCGCCACCTGCGGCAGCAGGTTATCAAGCTTGGGCTGGTTCTCGAGCGTGAAGACGCCGCGCTCACGCAGTTCGGCCCTGAGCGCCAGCAGCACATAGAACATCACGCCAACGCCAGCAATGGATTTGCTTTCAAAGTGGCAGCCGGGCTGGTTGGGGTTGACGATGACGTCGGCATCGGGCAGGTCAATCGTGCCGTTCATCAGGGCCGGCAGGTGGTGGTCTGTGACCAGAACCCGCATGCCGAGCGCTTTGGCGCGTGCGACACCGTCAAAGCTGGCGATTCCGTTGTCGACGGTGACCAGCAGGTTCGCGCCGGTGGCGTGGACCCGCTCGGCAATCGGGCCGGTCAGGCCGTACCCATCGATCACCCGGTCTGGCACCAGATAGCTGACGCCAAAATCCTTGAGCGATGCGCCCAAAAGCCTCAGGCCGCGCAGGGCTACCGCGCAGGCTGTGGCACCGTCGCAGTCGTAGTCCGCCACCACGCAAATCTTCTGGCCGGTCGCCATCGCGTCTGCCAAAAGTTTGGCCGCTGGCGCCGCCCCCAGCATGCTGGATGGCGGCAGCAGCCGCGCCAGGCCGTCGTCGAGTTCGTCCGCGCATTGCACACCGCGAGCGGCATAGAGCTGGGCCAGCAGCGGGTGGATACCGGCTTGCTGGAGTGCCCAGACGCTGCGGGGCGGAATGTCTCTGACCTGAATTTTCATGTCTCTATCACTAACAATACGCTATAAAACCTATAGCTGTTGAAGTAACTGCAGCGCTGGCTGGGGTGATAAAAACCTCGAAATCCGGGTCAACAGGCCGTGCTGGGTGGTTTCAAAAGTCTGTGCATGGCACTCACCACACAGCGTCAGTCGCACCGACTCGCCGGCGCTCTGACGCGCCAGGTGGCCCGCGATCAGCGTAGCGTCAAGTTGGCCCCAGGCCAAGCCATAGGCCACCCAGTCGTCGCTGAAAGCAGGCTGCGCCAGGTGACGGGCCAAGTTGACATCTTGCGCTGATGTGGACCGCGTGGATGGGAGCGCACCGGTTCCGCTGAGCCAGAAAGAGTTCACGGTCGGCAAGCCCCTGGCGCTGCGGGCGTCGTTGAGGGGGTGGGTATAGAGCAGCATCTGCATTTCGTTTTGCAGCCTGCGCAGGGAAGGTGCCGTTTTGGAATCCGGCAGCCAGGCATCTACATTGCGGCCCAGCACCCGGTCCAACGATGCGGTGGGCAAATGGCGAAACACGTCACCTTCTGCCAGCCAGCGTTCCGAACCCGCCGCGCGGGCCGGGTGCAGCGTGATCCCCTCGGTTTCGAAATAGGGCTGCATGGCAGCCCTGAGGGTTGAAGATTCGTCGGGCGTCAAGCCCAGCAAAGCGGTATCGGTCAGGGTGGCATGTTCGCGGCCCATGGCCCAGTGACAAGGCGTCACCCACGCCCAGGCCCGGCCTTGCGTGTCGCCAGCTTCCTGGGCCGCCCACGGGATCAGACCATCAGCGAGCGCGCCATCGCCGCCCAGCCCCAGTGCTTTGGCCTGCACCCTTTCATGGGGTGGAGACAAAGAAAACGCGTCACCCCTGTCGTTTTCAATACCTTTCATGCCTTGCATCAGCTGGCGCAGGTTTTTCAGGCTGCCCGCAGGCAGGTTTTGCATGGTCTCTTGCCACCCCTGGCCGGCGCAACGGGCAAATGCGATGACGAGATGGGGTGATTGGGTGTCTGACATGTTGCTATTGTCCGGGATGCCACAATCGAGGGTTATGCAAATCCCCTACGAGCTGATTTTGGGCTGGCGCTACACGCGGGCTGGCCGGGCGACGCGGCGTAACGGCTTCATCTCATTTATTTCGGGCGTGTCGATGCTGGGAATTGCCTTGGGTGTGGCAGCGCTCATCATTGTGCTGAGCGTGATGAATGGCTTTCAAAAAGAGGTGCGTGACCGCATGCTCGGCGTGATCTCGCACATTGAAGTATTTGCGCCCAACGCCGCTGCGCTGCCGGACCCGCAAAAAACCCTGGCCGAAATCAAGGCCAACCCGAATGTTGTCGGCGCTGCAACTTTCATAGCAACCCAAGCCCTCGTGGCAAGGGGTGAGGACATGAAAGGCACTGTTGTGCGAGGCATAGACCCGGCGCTTGAAGGGCAGGTGACCGATCTCGCGGCAAGCACCAGCGCGACGCTCTCGCGGCTGATCTCAGGTGAATTCGGCGTGGTGCTGGGCGGCGAGCTGGCGCGCGCCATGGGCGTGCGTGAGGGCGACACCGTCACGCTGATCGCGCCCAGCGGGCAGGTCACGCCGGCCGGCGTGGTGCCACGCCTGAAGCAAATGAAAGTCGTGGGCACATTTGATTCCGGGCACTTTGAATACGACTCGGCGCTGGTCATGATGCATCAGGATGACGCGGCCAAGATCTTCAGACTGGAAGGGCCCACTGGCATCCGCATCAAG
>JANMBW010000153.1:0-3372 GCA_031360565.1 Polaromonas sp. | reverse complement strand
ACTGACCAGTGAGATGGTCATCAAGTCCGCGCAGATGGGTGTTGCGACAGTGGTGTCGCGCAGCGGTATCACCCAGATGGGTCACCAAGTGGCGCAGGCGGTAGGTCTGTGCGCCATTGGCCGTGCGACCAACAAGCGCTTCGTCTGTTATGCCAATGCTCAGCGCATGACGCTCGAACCTGGGCTGGTCACTCGGCCCGATCCAGCGCTGTCAACCCCGGGTTGACTGTCTACCCAGCCCTACGCTAATCCGGGCTACCGCTTGTACGCTAAGGTAGGGGTATGAGCTTATTTTTTGTCAAACTCGGCTGGCGCTCGCTCTGGCGGGATTTGCGCGCTGGGGAACTGAGACTACTGATCGTGGCCGTCGCACTGGCGGTGGCCGCACTGACCGCTGTGGGATTTTTTGCGGACCGGCTCAAGGGCGGGCTTCAGCGCGATGCGCGGCAACTTCTGGGCGGCGATGCCGTGATACGCAGCGATGAGCAGACGCCCGCCATCTTCATCGCACGGGCTCAGGCGTTGGGTCTGAAGGGTGTTTCGACCTTGAGTTTTCCAACCATGGGTCGCGCAACGGATGAAGAGGGTGGCGCCAGCAAATTGGTGGCTTTCAAGGCTGTGCCAAACGGCTACCCGCTGCGCGGCAGCATGACCGTGTCAGAGAGTCTCGAAGGTGCGGGTCAACCCACACGCGACATTCCAGCCCCTGGAACCGCGTGGGCCGATGCGGCACTGTATGACGGTCTGAATCTCAAACCAGGGCAAACCTTGCTGATGGGCGACACCCGTTTCACACTGACCCGGATGATTGTGCAAGAGCCCGATCGCGGCGCAGGCTTCATCAGTTTTTCGCCACGGGTCATGATTAACCAGTCTGATGTGGCGGCCACTGGCTTGATTCAACCGGCCAGCCGTATCAGCTACCGCTTTGCCGTTGCCGGCGATGAGCCAGCCGTCAAGGCCTTCGTCAAATGGGCCAGCGACGAGATAAAAAAGCCATTCGAGCAGTCGGGCATCAGGGGCGTGCGGCTGGAATCGCTCGAATCGGGAAGCCCTGAAATGCGCCAGACGCTCGATCGTGCTGAGAAGTTTTTGAATCTTGTCGCCTTGCTCGCTGCCCTGCTCAGTGCCGTGGCGGTAGCGATTGTCGCGCGCGGGTTTGCTGCAAAACATCTTGACGATTGCGCCATGCTGCGCGTGCTCGGCCAGCCGCAAGGCACCATTGCTCTGGCCTACACCTTTGAGTTTGTGTTGGTCGGGCTGGCAGCCAGCGCTTTGGGGGTGGTAATCGGCTACGCGGTGCATCTCGGTTTTGTGCTGCTGCTGGCGGGCCTGGTTGAAACAGCCTTGCCTGGCGCGACAGTTTGGCCGGTGTTGTTCGGGTTGGGCATGGGCTTGACCTTGCTGCTGGCTTTTGGCCTGCCGCCGGTGTTGCAGCTGGCCCAGGTACCGCCGCTGCGCGTGATCCGGCGAGACGTCGGCAACCTGAGGCCGGCCTCTCTGGCGGTTCTGGGCCTCGGAACTTTGGGGTTTGCGGCCTTGCTGGTTGCTGCGAGCAGTGATTTGAAGCTGGGACTGATTGCGGTGGGTGGCTTTGCAGTGGCCGTGCTGGTGTTCGCGCTGGCCAGCTTTGCCGCAGTGAAAATATTGCGCGCCAGTGTCAACGAAAGCACGGCGCCGCGTTGGCTGATGTTGGCGACCCGGCAACTCTCGGCGCGCCCGGTTTACGCCGTGGTGCAGACTAGCGCACTGGCGGTCGGTTTACTGGCGCTGATGCTGCTGGTGCTGCTTCGGACCGATCTGGTTGACAGCTGGCTCAAAGCCACGCCACCCGATGCGCCCAACCGGTTTGTGATCAATGTGCAGCCTGAGCAAGGCGACGCTTTCCAAAAAGCGCTGCGCGACGGTGGAGTCAAGAAGTTTGACTGGTATCCCATGATTCGTGGCCGCCTGGTTGCTGTCAATGGCAAGCCGGTGACCCCTGATGACTTTGAAGACGACCGCGCCAAGCGCCTGGTCGACCGCGAGTTCAATCTGTCCAACAACACGGCAAAGCCCGGTCACAACCAGATTGTCGGGGGGCGCTGGACGCCGGACGAAGCCGGGGCCATCAGCGTGGAAGAGGGCATTGCAAAAACGCTTGGCCTCAAGCTGGGCGACAGCATGCGATTTGATATGGGCGGGCAGCTTATTGAAGCGAAGATCACCAGCTTACGCAAGGTCGATTGGGGCTCCATGCGGGTCAACTTTTTTGTTATGTTCCCGATCGCGACACTGACTGATGTGCCGGTTTCTTACATCAGTGCGTTTCGAGCGCCCGAGCCGCGCGCACAGGTTCCGGGGCAGGGCAGGCAGCCGAGTTTTGACAATGAACTGGTCAAGGCCTTTCCCAACATTACCAACGTCGACATGAGCAGCACGCTGGCCCAGGTGCAGCGCGTGATGGACCAGGTGATTCGCGCAGTGGAATTTTTGTTTGGTTTCACGCTGGCTGCTGGTCTGGTGGTGCTGTTTGCGGCGATCACTGCGACCCGTGAAGAGCGAGCAAAAGAGTTCGCCATCATGCGGGCGGTCGGGGCCAAGGCGACGCTGCTACGGCAGGTGCAGCGCGCCGAGTTGATCGGTGTCGGCCTGCTGGCTGGTTTTTTGGCCTCTGTCGTGGCGCTGGCTGTGGGTTGGGGTCTGGCCCGTTATGTTTTTGATTTTGCCTGGACCGGTTCTTGGTCGGTGCCACTGCTTGGCAGTGCGGCGGGCGCCTTGCTGGCACTCAGCGCAGGCTGGTGGGGACTGCGATCGGTGCTCAATACGCCCGTCGTCGAAACATTGCGCAGGGCGCAATAAATTTCTATGCAGATCCAGGAAAAACCGCCGGGCAGCCCCCCGTTTGAAACGCTTTTCGACTGGATGGGCGGCGAAGCCAGGGTACGGGCGCTGGTCGAGCGCTTTTATGACCTGATGGACCTGGAGCCAAATTACACCGCTTTGCGTGCCGCGCACGGCAGCACGCTGGACAACGCCAGGCAGCGCTTGTTCTGGTTTTTGTGCGGCTGGCTGGGTGGGCCGCAGCATTACACCGATCGTTTTGGCCACCCCAAGTTGCGCATGCGTCACATGCCACAACAGACCGGCGGAGGTTCTATCGGCATCTTGGAGCGCGATCAGTGGCTGGCCTGCATGAATCAGGCGATGATCGAAACGGGTGTAGTCGATGCTTTGCGGGAACGCCTCAACGCGTCATTTTTTCGGACGGCGGACTGGATGCGCAACCGCGGAGCGTAGCGGAGAAACGTGTGCAGCAAGCGGAACATGCAACGCGTTAAAGCTATTAAAATCATAGCATTAAACCAGCGTATTTGTTCGGCTAACGGCCAT
>JANMBW010000119.1:0-1981 GCA_031360565.1 Polaromonas sp. | reverse complement strand
GGTTATTCGACCTTGGCTTTTTTCCGCAGGTCTTCCTGGAACGCGCCCAAACGTTGCTGCTCCATCTGCTGGGCAATTTGAGGCTTGACCTGATCAAACTCGGGCAACTGCGCCGAACGAATGTCATCGACCCGAATGACGTGGTAACCAAATTGGGTTTTTACGGGGGTGTCGGTCAGCTGTCCTTTGCCCAGCTTGCTGAGTGCTTCGCTGAATTCAGGAACATAGCTACCCGGGTTGGCCCAATCCAAGTCGCCACCCTTGGCGCCTGAGCCGGGATCCTTGGACTGCTTTTTGGCAATATCTTCAAATTTGCCGCCTTTTTTCAGGCTGGCAATGATGGCTTTGGCATCGGCTTCCTTTTCAACCAGGATATGACGTGCCTTGTACTCTTTGCCGCCGTTAGCCGCAGCGAACTTGTCGTACTCGCCCTTGAGTTCGGCGTCTGTGACCGGATTTTTCTTCTGGTAGTCGGCAAACAAGGCGCGAATCAAAATAGTTTGCCGGGCCAGTTCCATCTGGACCTTGAAGTCCTCGCTGCCGGACAAACCCTGCTTTTCCGCTTCCTGGATGAAGACTTCGCGGGCGATCACCTCGTCACGCAGCTGGGCCTGCATTTCAGGCGTGACGGGTCGGCCGGACTTGGCTACCTGCTGGGCCAGCGAATCGAGGCGAGATTTGGGAACGGCCTTGCCATTGACGATGGCGAGGTTCTGCGCCAGGACGTTCTGTGCGCCCAGTGCCAACACAGCGGTCATAGCCGCTGTCAATAAGAGTTGTTTTTTCATTGTCATACCTGCTTTTCAATACTGGTTGATTGGGGGGATGTTGGCGTGGCGATCGTTTCGACTATCTCGATGGCCAGAGCGTGCACACCCTGGTCGATAAAATTTTGCAGTGCATCATACACAAGGCGGTGCTTGGCCACGCGGGTCTTGCCGGCAAAGGCAGGGCTGGCAATACGAATCCGAAAATGCGTGCCCCAGCCCTCTGCGCCCGCTCCGGCATGCCCGGCATGAGCCGGGCTTTCGTCCAGCACTTCCAGGTGGCTGGGACACAATCTGGCGATCAACTGCTGCGCCAGGGCCTCGCGCCTGACCGGGGCAGCCTGGTTCATGGCGTGGTTCCTGGCTTGATGTGCTTGTTGAGGTACACCGCCTGCAGCAACACGAACACCACCATCAGGCCCAGCCCGCCAAACAGCTTGAAGTTGACCCAGGTGCTGGTGGAGAAATTAAATGCCACCCAAAGGTTAAGCACGCCCATCACGGCAAAAAAGACAATCCAGCTGAAATTGACCATACGCCAGGCTGCGTCGGGCAGGTCCATTTGCGAGCCCATCAGCGCCTTGATGCCGTTCTTCTTCAACACCAGCTGGCCGAAGAGAAGGGCGCCGCCCATGACCCAATAGAGAACGGTAGGTTTCCACTTGATGAAGTTCTCGCTGTGGAAATAAATGGTGGCGCCGCCCAGCACCGTGACCAGGCCCAGGCTGACCCAGAGCATGGTGTCGACCTTTTTGCCGCGAGACTTGAGCCAGAGGATCTGGGCAAACGTGGCCACAATCACTACCACCGTTGCCAGCAGCACCGGCGCTTCGGTGGCGCCAACGGTTCCGCCTGCCACCATGAAGCCCAGCCATTCGGTTGCGGTAGCAGCCGCCCAGTCTTTATGGCTCTCAGCATATTTGAACATGCCGAAAAACAAGGCAATCGGCAGGAAATCAAAAAGAATTTTCATGACTTGATTATCGTCGTAGGCCTGACCGCAGGCGCACCAGCCCAGACGGGAGCAGGGCGATACCAATAGTGAGCGACCGTGGGGGCCGTGGCGGCATTACTTGGGCTGGAAGTCCAGCGATGCGGAATTCATGCAGTAACGCAGTCCAGTCGGCGCAGGCCCATCGTTGAACACATGGCCCAGGTGGGCGCCACAGGAGGCGCATACCGTTTCAGTACGAACCATGCCATGAGCGCGATCG
>JANMBW010000048.1:0-7611 GCA_031360565.1 Polaromonas sp. | reverse complement strand
AACAAAGCCACACGGCGCTTGTTTCCTGCGGCCAACACGCCGGAGAAAATACTCGCGCTGGGCCTGGAAGGACTCGAGCGCTACATCAAAACCATCGGCCTGTACCGCAGCAAGGCCAGACACCTGATGCAGACCTGCCAGATGCTCGTGACACAGCACGGCGGCCAGGTGCCCCGCTCGCGTGAGGCGCTGGAAGCCCTGCCCGGCGTAGGCCGCAAAACGGCTAATGTGGTGCTTAACTCGGCCTTTGGTGAAGCCACCATGGCGGTCGACACGCATATCTTTCGCATGGGCAACCGTACTGGTCTGGCGACGGGCAAGACGCCGCTTGAGGTCGAGCTCAAACTGCTCAAGCGGATTCCACCGGAGTACCTGGTGGATGCGCACCACTGGCTGATATTGCATGGCCGCTATGTGTGCGTGGCCCGCACACCCCGTTGTTGGCAATGTGCAGTAAGCGCTTATTGCGACTACACGCCCAAGACATTGCAATCTTAGATTTGCTATTATTTCAATAGCTAATAAAGCCCATTTTTAAGGGGCTAATGGCACTTTTTGTTACTGAAACCAGCTCTAAAGTAATCAGGGAAATGAGCGCTCGGGCAGTGCGTGCATTTTGACATTTCATTCGCTGCATCACTCCATTTTTATTTATTACAAAATTTATTAAATTGGTAAATTTGTTACAACAAAATTGTCTATGAAAAATCAATCCGATCGACCCCAAATACACGTACCTTCGTAGGATCCATCTCGCCCTCAGGGTAAAGGGATTCCCCAATTGCCAAGGAGGCTCCCTTGAAGACAGACCAAAAAGATCCACGGGAAACTGTTGCCATGCCAGCACGCCGCAGCGTTGTGAAAGCAGGTTTGGCAGTTGGACCGATCGCAGTGATTGGGAGCAGCCAGGCGCAATGGAGCGGATCAACATCCTACGGCGGCGGGACACCCAGCAGCCCGCCAACGACCCCTTTCCTCGAGCCCCTACCCATCACACCTTTGCTGACGCAACGGCCCTTAACAGACCCCGCCTTCGCGCAAGCCCCTTCGATTGAACCCAACCGTGCCATTAACCCGGCAACCGGCATTCCTTTTGAGGGCCGGGGGGACGCACATCAATTCCGGACTTTGAATCCACCGCAGCAGTTTTTTGCGCAACGCTTCGGGGCCGTTCCTGCAGTGTCCATTCATCCCAACTTGCAACCGCAAATCAATTTTTGGGGTGCGAATCTGGGGGGCGCGGATCTGGGCACAGATAAGCCCATGACGCCACTGCCAACCATCGTGAGCCGCTACCAGGCGGGCAACAACACGGCCATTCTGGTGCGCCGGTTCAACAACCTGCCAATCGGAGCTGCCAGCGGTGGCTTCGGTAAAAACCAGATTTCCCTCCATACCCACAACTTTCACTCTGCGCCAGACAGCGACGGCGGACCTTGCGACCCGAACCAGGGAGCAAAAGCAGAAAACCCGAAAACGCAAGGGCGCTTCTTTTTTCCCGGCCAGTATTACGACTACTACTACAACATGAAGCGTGCTGGCTTCACCAATCCGGGAACCCCCGACGGCGATGTACGGGAAACGCTGGGCACACTTTGGTATCACGATCACCGGGAAGGTCACACGGCAGAAAACGTTTACAAAGGCCTGGCCGGATTTCACATCCTGTTCAACGAGTACGACACGGGTGATGAAACGACCGGATTCAGGCTACCCAGCTTTCCGCAATTTGATATTCCGATTATTTTCAGGGATCTGCGCATCGACCCCAGCAGCGGTCAGGCCGCCTTCGATCTGTTTGAAACGAATGGCATCCTGGGCGACAAGTATCTGGCCAATGGCAAGATCCAGCCTTACTTTAATGTGGCGAAGCGGCGCTACCGGTTGCGCCTGCTGGACGCAGGGCCATCGCGCTTTTATCAGCTATTTTTGACCAACCCTGACGCCCCCTCACAGTCCATTCCGTTTTGGCGAATCTCAAACGACGGTAACCTCTTGCCCAAGCCCTTGCAGACCACCAGTGTCAGGCTATCGGTGGCCGAGCGCGCGGACATCATCGTTGACTTCAACGCACTGACTGCACCGGGCGGGGCCGCGCAAGGAGCCTATCGGCTATGGCTTGAAAATCGTTTGATCCAGACCAAAGGCGAAGGCCCGGAAGACAGCCTCTACCCCGCTGGCAGCGTTGCCAATGTGCTGATGGAGTTCCGTATCGGTGCGGTGACCGCTGATGCCAGCGTTGATCCGGCGACCATCACCAGCTTTGCACCGATCACCCTTCCCCCACTTGAGACACCTTTGGTGACCCGGACCTTCGATTTCGACAAGCGCAACGGACAATGGACAGTCAATGGCAGGCCGCTTAGCTGTGATGAAGTACGTTTCACCATGAAGCGCAACTCTACCGAACGCTGGATTTACAAAAGCGGATGGGGCTGGTCACATCCGATCCACATGCACTTTGTAGATGGAAGGATCATCAAACGCAACGGCAATGCCATTCCCATTACGTCCCAGGAATATTCGCGCAAGGACGTGGTGTGGCTGGGCGAAAACGAGCAGGTCGAATTTGTACTGAAGGCGAGTGACTACCGCGGCGTTTACCCGATGCACTGCCATAACGTCGTACACGAAGACCACGCCATGATGATGCTGTTTGCCGTGCAAGATGTGGGCGACACCAATCCCAACCCCTGATCCGCCTCATTTGGCGTTCCAAACTTGCAAGGAATCAGCATGACCGTTCTAGAAAAAAGAAGTTTTCTGATGGGCGCCGCTGCCGCGCTGACAGGAGGCACACTGATGGCCCGCACCCCGGCCGTATCAGCCCAAAACCCGCGCGAGCAGATGCGCCAGTTGCATTTTCCGAATGTCCCCTTGACAACCCATGAGGGTAAACAGGTGCGTTTCTACGACGATGTCCTCAAAGACCGCAAGGTCGTCATCAACTTCATGTACACCGTCTGCAGCAACATCTGTACACCCGTGACACAAAACATTCTGGAAGCGCAGCGACTGCTGGGAAGCATGGCCAAAGATATTGACTTTTATTCAATTTCTTTGACGCCACTGGATGACGATCCTGCCGCGCTGCGTGCGTATAGGGACAAACAGCACATCGGTAAAGGCTGGACTTTTTTAACCGGCAAACCTGAGAATATCGAACGGGTGCGTCTGGGGCTCGGGTTCACCCAGAGATCACCCGTAGCCGATGCCGATCTTTCTAACCATTCGGGCATGCTGCGCATTGGCAACGAGCGTCTGGTCAGCTGGGGGCATGCGTCCGCTACGACCTCAGGAAAAGCGGTTGCGCGGATGATCCGCTTTGAACTGGGTTGAGGTAAAACAGCCAAAGAAGCCTTTTCTACTGCTGACCACTTCAATCAGATCAATCGGCGTAGATACCTGCCTTTTTGATGACAGGACCCCACTTGTTGATCTCGGCTTCAAGATGGGTCTTCAATCCGGCCGGGGTCATCTTGTCCGCTGGCGGAATGTCGGAGCTCAGTTCGGCCAGGCGCTGCTTGACCATCGGGTCCTGCATTGCGGTGCGCAAGGCGGCATTGATTTTTTCCAGCACCGGCGCTGGCGTGCCTTTGGGTGCGTACATGCCGTGCCAGACTTTGACTTCAAAACCCTTGAGGCCCTGCTCGCTGAGCGTGGGAACATTGGGCAAGGCGCTTAAACGGGTCAGTGTGGTGACACCGTAGACCTTGACACGCCCGTCCTTGATCAAGGGCACGGTCTGAGTCGTCTGGTCGCACAGCAAATCGACCTGCCCGCCGAGCAGCGCGTTCATGGCCGGGCCAGTGCCTGAATAAGGAATGGTGTTGAGGTCCACCCCCATCTGACTCATGAACAGCAGCCCGCACAGGTGGGAGACCGCACCCAAACCCGCGTTGGCCAGAGACACCTTGTTGCCATTGGCTTTGAGGTAGGTTTGCAGCTCCGCAAAATTGGTCGGTGGAAAGTCCTTGCGCGCCAGCAGCGTCATGGGAACATCGACCACTTGACCGATGTATTCAAAATCCTTGAGCGGATCGAAACTCAATTTTTTATACAGCGCCGGGGCAGTCGACATGCCCATGTGGTGAATAAAAATCGTGTAGCCGTTGGGGGTGGCACGCGCGACCTTGGTGGCAGCGATGGTGCCGCCGGCACCGACGGCGTTTTCAACCAGCACGGTCTGGCCCAGCGCCTTGCCCATCGGAATGGCAATCATCCGGGCCACCACATCGGTTGGGCCACCAGCTGCAAAAGGAACGACGAGCGAGATCGGTTTTTCCGGGAACGTGCCCTGGGCATGCACCAGCGTGGCGTGAGAAAAAGACAATGCAGCGGCACAGGCTAGCATCAGGGTTTGGCGTTTTGAGTTCATATTAGTCTCCGGGTGGTTGCTTGAAGTATGGGTCGATCAGGCAAGTGATGCCATCGACGAATACCCGCATTCCCGCGCTGACGGCAGCCTAAATTTCAAGGATTTGTTACAGCCTGCCGTGCCAGCATGCGCTGCGCCAGCCGCAGCACCGGTGCGTCAACCATGCGGCCGTCCAGGCTGACCACGCCTCCGCCGGCTGCCTCGCTGGCAGCCAGAACCCGCCGCGCCCATTCCAGTTCGGCTGGTCCGGGGCTGAAGGCAGCATTCACCGTTGCGACCTGCGTCGGATGAATACACAGCTTGGCAGTGAAGCCTCCGGTTCGGGCCCGCTGCACATCGCGTGCAAGCTGGGCGGTATCTTGCGTTCCACCGGTCACGCCATCGATCGGTGAGGCCAGTTCCGCCCGTCGCGTCGCCAGCACCACGGCCAGACGCACAGACGCCAGTTCGGGTTCATCCGGTCCGCAGGCCAATCCCGCATCGGCCTGAAAGTCAAGGTTGCCAAAAGCCAGCCGCAGCACCTGCGGGCCATGAGCCAGCGCGTCCGCTGCATCAAGTCCAGCGACCGATTCAATCAGCGGCACCAGCGCACAGCCAGAACCTAAAGCCGCCGCCACCTGGGACAGTTGGGCGGCCTGTTCGGCTTTCGGCAGCATCACGCCGGTCACGCCCAGGCCAGCCAGAAGTTTCAGGTCATCAGCCTGCCAGGGTGTCGCAGCAGCATTGATGCGTATCAAAATCCGGGTTCGCTCGGCTGCCGACAGGCCAGACCAGGCTTGCGCAAGCGATTGACGGGCCGAGTCCTTGCTGGTGGGCGCTACCGCGTCTTCGAGGTCGATGATGACCGCATCAGCGCCTGAGCCGAGCGCCTTGGCAAAGCGTTCAGGCCGGGTTGCCGGCACAAACAGGAGAGAGCGCGCCGACGCCAGGAGAGAGCTGGCGGAGCCACTCACTTGGCACCGCCCAGCAATGTACCGACGCGCGGCCAATGCGCCACCTGCCACAAGGCCGCAACGGCAGTCTGCATCTCGGACGGCGTTGCGGCGCTGCTAAAAGCTGCCAGCCGCAGGGCTTTGTCGGTGAGTTCTTCACGACTCAGGGTATTGCCGGGATCGCCCTTGGGTTCATCCGCCCGCCCCTGCAAAACGCGGCCATCGGTGGTGGTGACCGTGACTTTGCCGATCCAGCGCTTCGGGTAGGCGGCGTCGACCTCGGCATCCCATGCCATCTCGACCTTCTCGCGCAAGCTGACGGTGAGTTCGTCCTGAAAATGCTGGTCGAACTCGACCAGACCGGCATGACCAAAGCGTGCCACCAGGCCGAGCACCGTACCCATGGAAAACTTGCTCTGGTGCACGCTGGCAGGCTTGACGACCGGGCCCAGCACGTCAATGGCACCCTGGTGAACATGGGCGACCACCTTTGCCAGGTCGGCCGGCGTGAGCCGATGCGCCTGCATCACCTGCAGCAGCGCATCGGCCGCGGGATGGGTGTGGCGACACGACGCATGGTATTTGAACGAGGTTTCGGCCGTGGCCCAGCGCGCGCCCAGACCCGCCGTCAGCCGGGTGGGATCCGCATCGCTGGACATGCCAGCGGCCATGCCCTGCGGGCCTTCCAGAATTTGAGCGGCTCCGGTAAAACCATCACGCGCCAGGCAAGCCGACATCAGACCGGCGGCTGCCGCGTGCGCGGTGTGCAATTGTTTGGAGTCGGCAGCAGTGCGCAAAAACTCCCACAACCCGGCGGACTGCGTGCCGGCTGAACCAAACGCATGCTGCATTTGCGCCGCATTCAAACCCAGCAAGCTGCCCACTGCCGCCGCAGCGGCCAGCGTGCCGGCCGTGCCCGTGGTGTGGAAAACCTTGTAATGCGAGCGGCCCTTAAATTCACCGACCCGAATCCCGACTTCATAACCGGCTACCGCCGCCGTCAGCAACTGCCGACCGCTGCTGCCCAGCGTTTGCGCCATGGCCAGCGCTGCCGGAAACACCACCGTCGCCGGGTGGAACACCGAGCCGTTGTGCACATCGTCCTGCTCCGCCACATGCGACGCCGCGGCATTTGCCATGGCCGCAAAATAGGCGCTGCTGCGTCCCCGATGAATCAGCACCTCGGCGGTGCCATCGGAGGGCCCCATGCTGGCGGCGAAAGCCGTGATGGTCTCTACCGCGCGTGCGCCCTCGCCGGCCAACGCCGACCCGAACCAGTCCACCAGCAGGTCTTCGGCCTTGCGCACCACCGGTTCGGGTATATCTTCAAATCTCAAACCGGCGCCAAAAGCGGCCAGTTGAGCGGTGGCGCTGGGGTTCATCATGACTCCGTATTTTTAAGCTCAATCCGGCCTCAGCCAGCGTATCAATTATGCTTAATGCTATAAATTAAATAGCACCAAGTTTTTGCATGGCGGCGATGCTGTCGTCGTCGTGCCCGACTTCCTGCAAGATGGCCTGGGTGTGCTGACCCACCGCGGGGATGGGATCCATGCGGTAGTCGAAACTGCTCATGCGGCCTGGCGGCAACAAGGCTGGAATCGCTCCTGCAGGAGTGTCGACCTGGCGCCATCGGTCTCGCGCCCGGAGCTGCGGGTGCTCCCACAGCTCGGACATGCTGTTCATGCGGGCGTTGGCAATTTGCGCCTCGTCGAGCTTGCTGGTCACCTGTGCGGTCGTCATGCCGTCAAAGGTCTCCAGAATGATGGCTCTGAGCGCGTCCCGGTTCTCGTTACGCTTGGCATTGCTGTCGAATCGCGGGTCGGTTGCGAGCTGATTTTGAGCCAGCACCACGTCACAAAACACCCGCCACTCGCGTTCATTTTGCAGCCCCAGCATGACGGTGCCGCCATCGCCCGCCGCAAAAGGTCCGTAGGGATAAATGGTGGCGTGCGTAGCGGCGCTGCGCGGCGGCGGGGCCGCACCGGCGTAGGCGTAATACATCGGGTAACCCATCCACTCTGTCAGGGACTCGAGCATGGACACGTCAATGTGCGATCCCTGAGCGGTTCCCCCTTGCCGGTCGCGCTGCAGCAGTGCCGCCAATATGCTGGTGTAGGCATACATGCCCGCAGCAATGTCGGCAATCGAGTTGCCTGACTTGCTCGGCTCGTCCGGTGTTCCGGTCACCGACAGGTAGCCCGCCTCGCTCTGAATCAACAGGTCGTAGGCTTTTTTGTCGCGGTACGGGCCGTCGTCGCCATAGCCGGAAATATCGCAAACGATCAGTCTGGGATAGGC
>JANMBW010000017.1:0-4395 GCA_031360565.1 Polaromonas sp. | reverse complement strand
CACCGTGCTCCCGAGCGGAAAAACGGCCACAGTCGCACAAGTGCTTGACCACGCGCGCCGTCCCCATGCCGTTCAGGCCGGGCACAGCGCCGGGGTGATTCTGGACCGCGAACTCGACGTCTCACGGGGTGACTGGCTATTACAAGCCCCCACGCTTGCCGCTTCGCGTGCTGCGCTGCCCCCCGAGGGGACTGAAGCGCCTAGGGGCGGCCCGTCGTCGCTTCGGGCCACAGATGGCTTTATACCGCCATTGGGCACACGCCAAATCACGGCGACCGTTGCCTGGATGGACGAAGAGCCCCTGGTCCCGGGCCGCATGTACTGGGCGCTGCAAGGCCATCGGTGGGTAAAAGCCAAGGTTCAACGCATCGTGCACCAGATCGACATCAACTCCCTGGTGACCCATGAGGCGACGCAACTGGACGTCAATGCCATTGGCGTCGTCGAGCTGGCCTTACTGGCTCCGATTGCTGCCCTTCCCTACCTGCAGTCGCGCGTGCTGGGCTCGCTGGTGCTGGTTGATACCGCGTCGCACAAAACCTCAGGGGCGGCTCTGGTGCTCTGAGCTTCGGCCGACTCATGTGAATCCACTTAAAATTCGATGTTCTTCCTGATTTTTCTCACACAACATGACTCACATCGTCTCTGATTCCTGCATCCGCTGCAAATACACCGATTGTGTGGACGTGTGCCCCGTCGATTGCTTCCGCGAAGGCCCCAATATGCTGGTCATCGATCCGGACGAGTGCATTGACTGCGCAGTGTGCATCCCCGAGTGTCCGGTCAATGCCATTTATGCTGAAGAAGACGTGCCCGCCGACCAGCTGCACTTTATCAAGCTCAATGTGGAACTCAGTCAGGCTGCGGGCTGGAAAAGCATCACCAAGCGCAAGCCCGCTTTGCCCGACGCGGACGACTGGAAAGACAAAACCAACAAGCTTTCGGAGCTGATTCGATGAGATGTCGCCACGCGGCATGATTGAAACCGATGCCCTGATCATCGGAGCCGGGCCGATTGGTCTGTTTCAGGTGTTCGAGCTGGGTCTGCTAGAAATTCAGACCCACGTGGTGGATGCCCTGCCGTATCCGGGCGGTCAGTGCATCGAGCTCTACCCCGACAAGCCGATTTACGATATTCCGGGTACGCCACGCTGCACCGGACGGGAACTGGTTGCCAGCCTGCTCAAGCAAATTGAGCCTTTTAGCGCGACCTTTCACCTCTCTCAAGTGGTCAACGTGATCGAGCAGCGCGAGGATAAGCGGTTCCTCGTCGAAACCTCGACGGGCACCCAGTTCTTGACAAAAATAATTGTTATTGCAGCAGGCGTGGGTGCATTTCAGCCCAAGTTGCTCAAGCTGGACGGACTCGACAAGTTCAACGATACGCAACTTTTTTACCGCGTCGACAGACCGGCTGACTTTGCCGGAAAGCATCTGGTAATCGTGGGCGGTGATGACTCGGCCTTGGCCTGGGCCAATTACTTCGCCACCGAGGGAGCCGACCGGGCCAAAACGGTCACGCTGTTACACCGCAGAGAGTTGCTGCAGGCATCACCCGACGTCCTGGAGAGAGTCAAGACCTTGTGTGATGCGGGAGCGATCCAGTTCAAGGTTGGCCAGATCACCGGCTTCGTTGAGCAGGACGGCAAACTCACCGCCGCACAGGTAACGGCCGTGGACGGAGCCACCACCGCCTTGCCGCTAGATGCTCTATTGGTGTTTTTTGGTCTGTCGCCCAAGCTCGGACCGATCGCCCAATGGGGTCTCGACATGGAACGCAAGCAAGTGAAAGTCGACACCGAAAAGTTCTGCACCAGCGTGTCCGGGATCTTCGCAGTGGGTGATATCAACCACTACCCGGGCAAGAAAAAACTGATTCTGAGCGGCTTTCACGAATGCGCGTTGGCAGCTTTTGGGGCAGCAGAGCAGATCTTTCCAGACCAGAAAATCCTGCTGGAGTACACCACCACCAGCAGCCGGTTGCACAGGTTGCTCCATGCAGCACCGATTCAACCGGCGGGTGATGGACCGAACAGCATGCCGGGTTTGATCAGCTAGATTTCTCGTCCGCTTTATTTAAGAGACATGAGCCGCATGACCTGCGGTGCCCGGCCATGGTTCAGCGGTCCGTTACCCGAGCCCGTGCGTACGCGGGCTCCGGCTTCCAGCGCACCTCGCACATAGGCCCGAGCCGCTTCGACGGCGTCCCGCAGCGTTACCCCGAATGCCAGCTGCGCGGCAATTGCTGATGACAGGGTGCAGCCGGTACCGTGGGTGTTGGGAGTGTCTATGCGTGGCGCGCGCATCCAATGCGCTGCATCATTTCGCGTGATGAGCAGGTCACTCACCACGTCACCGGGCAAATGGCCTCCCTTGAGCAGCACCGCCCGCGCTCCTTTGCCCAAGAGCTCGCGCGCAGCAGCTTCCATGTCGTGCTCGCTGCGCAGTGGGCGACCTACTAGCAGGGAGGCTTCGTCTAGGTTGGGCGTGATCAGCAGCGCCCGACCAAATAACTCGCGCACCATGGCAGAAACAGCTGGATCCTCAATCAGCACCGCGCCGCTGGTCGCGACCATTACCGGATCGAGCACTACCGTGCGCAGTGCATGACGATCAATTGCCTGGGCCACCACCTGCACCAAGGATGCCGAAGCCAGCATGCCAATTTTGACGGCATGCACACCCAGGTCTTCGAGCACCGCATCAATCTGATCGCGCAGCATTGCCGGTGGAACGGCGTGAATGGCGCGAACCCCAGTGGTGTTCTGGGCCGTCAGGGCCGTGATGGCCGTGGTGCCATAGCAACCCAGTGCGGCATAGGTTTTGAGGTCAGCTTGAATACCCGCCCCGCCTCCGCTGTCAGAGCCAGCAATGCTCAGCACGCGGAAATACTCACAATCGAAAATCGGCTTGGTCATGGGCGCCATGGTATGCCAAGCCGCAAGGCATAAACCCAAAACGGCGCGCCAGCTTGTCGCTATCCCCCGCGATAGAGCTGCCCCATATCAGCCGGAGACGAGCGCAGGTAGGTCGGAGGCGGCATGGACCCTTGGCCTTCGATCACTTGTGTCAATTGTTGGTGCCGCCGGGCATACCAGCGCAACAGACAGTCACGATCCCGACAGATCGACTCACGCATGCGCCACTCCTGCTCTTGTTGGCGCCGAAACGCAGCACGGTCAGAGGTTGATTTTTTGGCGCGTGCATACACCCGACCCAACTCGCGGTCGAGTCGGGCAAGCTCGACGTCAGAACAAATCATCCTCTCGGATCTGGAGCGTGCATTGGCGCAGTCAAAACTCGGCCTCAGTCTGCGATCTGCGTTCTGCGATCGCGCCGGAACGGGATTGACCTTTGCGACCGTGGCTGGGGCAAGGTCAGGTGTCGGAGCCGAAACAACCCTTGGCGCACTTTGAACCGGCAATTGGATCGCTGCACTGGAAACGGTCTCGGGCGCCTGCAACGGCTTGGCGGGCGGTGTGCTTGCAGCCTGCGTGATCGCCTGGCGTACGCCTTCCAGCCCCGCGGTAGCCATCCGTGACTTGTCATGGGCTGCGCCATATTGGGCAATATAAATCCGGGAACTGTCTGAAAAGAGCTGTTCCGCACGCTTGAGCAGTTCCGGGGGATTGCTGGCGACATTCGATCCACTGGCTACCGCGACGGCCGCATAGTGCGAACCCAGCTGATACTTTGCGTCGGCAGACTCAAGCGAATGGGCTCCCTTGAGATTGTTTGCAACCCCACACGACATCAGGAATGCCACTTCCGCGTCCCGCGCGTTCCCCGACGCAGCAAATTCTTTTCCCAAGACAAGAAACGAGCCGATGTCGGCGGCGATCAGCCCAGAGACATCTACTAATAGCGGAAATCTGCCATCTTTCTGACTGGCCACCACCGTAGCGGGTTGTGCCGGGCAGGCTGTGAATTTTCCGGCGGAAAGCAGCTTGGCTGGCGGCGCCGGAACGTTGGTTCGCGGGGTGGGATCTGAGGATGAAAAAGGCGAACCAAATGTCATCCAGATGCCGCCTGCCACCAGAGCCAAAAGCACAAACCCTGATCCAAATACCGCCAGGCGCCGCAAGCTGGACGACCTGCGAACAGGTGCTTCGGGGAACGCCTCTCGGTTTACCGATGGTGATTCCAACCTAGATTCAGGTGCTGGAGATTGTGGCAGCGGTGCAGCCATCGCTCCCACACGGTCAGGCTCCTGCGAAGAAGCAAATGCAGGCTTCTTTTTCCTTCCGGCCACGGCCAAGGCGCCGAGCAGCATCCCAGACACCAAGACTGTCCCCACGCGCGTTACATTACCCATGCCCTGACAATATGGGCGCGACTGGAACGCGAATGTAAGACGATTTACACACTCGGTGTCGCCGCTGAACCCCAATCAGC
>JANMBW010000012.1:0-2625 GCA_031360565.1 Polaromonas sp. | reverse complement strand
ACCTCGACCCATGAAGGCGGTTTCAGATTCCAGACCAAGGTATTTGGCCGAAGCGCCGGTTGCAATGATCAGCGCGTCGCAGGAGTAGGTTCCACTGTCACCGGTCAAGGTGAAAGGCCGCTTGCTAAGGTCCACCCGATTAATGTGATCAAAAATGATTTCGGTTTTGAACCGTTCTGCGTGTTCCAAAAAGCGCTGCATCAACTCGGGCCCTTGTACGCCTTGGGCATCGGCAGGCCAGTTGTCCACGTCTGTCGTGGTCATCAGCTGCCCGCCCTGAGCGATTCCAGTAATGAGCACCGGATCCAGGTTGGCACGTGCTGCATACACTGCGGCGGTATAACCGGCAGGGCCTGAGCCAAGGATGAGGACTTTGGAGTGTTTCATGGTGGTGGGCGGTGGAGAAACCTTCGCGGCTCAGTTACAGTCGGGACCATTGGTTTGGACGGACTGGCAAGCAGCGACAAATTGAAAAGATGCATTATGGTCTCAACTCGGCCGGGCAATTTCCGGAGTTGACATTGCAGGAGAATTAAACATGTCCACAATGGTGTCGAATCTGGAACTCATTCGCCGGGTTCCCCTTTTTTCCATGCTGACTGCCGTTCAGGCCGAAGCGGTGTCCGAGGCCGTGGTCAAACGCCGCTTCAAGCGGGGTGATTCCATCGTTGACCAGGGCAAAAAATCGAATGCCCTTTCCATCATTCTTACCGGACGCGCCCGCGTCGTCACCACCGACCAGCGCGGTCGTGAAGTCATCCTGGCTACCTTGCGGCCTGGCGATTACGTGGGTGAAATGAGCCTGATTGACGACGAACCTCATTCCGCGACCGTGCGTGCAGAAATTCAGACCGATGTCCTGGTGTTGGGCCGGCTCGAGTTTGCGCGCTGCCTGCCCGAGAACAGCACCATGGCCTATGCCGTCATGCGTGGGCTGGTCCAGCGCTTGCGGCAGGCCGACCGCAAGATCGAGTCTTTGGCGCTAATGGATGTGTATGGCCGGGTCGCCCGGGCGCTGCTCGAATTCGCCAACCCGGATGCGATGGGCAACATGGTGATCCGGGACAAGGTTTCCAGACAGGACCTGGCCAAGATGGTGGGCGCCTCGCGAGAAATGGTCAGCCGCGTCATGAAAGACCTGGAAGAACGAGGATTTGTCGAGACCCGCACCGATGGATCCATGCTGATCAAGGAACGTCTGAGCGCACTGGGATAAGGCTCGCGCCAACGCTGGCAGCCTGCGGCTTGTTCCAGCCGGCTCCAACGGCATCCCGGACTCCTGTAAGCTCAGAGCCGCATCATGACTTACTCACTCGATACCCTCAACAACAGACTCTCATCGGCTCCGCTTACCCCTGGCGGCGTGAGGCGATTTGCGCACGAAGTCGGCTTGATTCTTGGCCTGATCGGGCTGGTGTTCTGGATGGCTGCGTTGGTGAGCTACTCGTCCCACGATGGCGCCTGGTCGACCTCTGGCAGCGCTCACGCCACTGCTGCAGCATCAGCCCTAACCCGCAACTGGGGCGGACGGCTGGGGGCATGGCTGGCAGACGCCAGTTATTTTTTGCTCGGCTTTTCGGTCTGGTGGGTGCTCGCGGCTGGGCTGCGGGGGTGGCTCGCCTCACTGGCGCGCTGGTTGCGCGGCGAGCCCGTGCCCAACCCCGGACCGCTGCATTCCAGTCGCCTGAAATTCTGGCTGGCCCTGGCGCTACTGCTCAGCGTCAGCACGGCGCTGGAGTGGTCCCGTTTGTACCGCTTCGAGCTCAAGCTTCCTGACCATGCCGGGGGAGCGCTCGGTTATCTGGTGGGTAGCGCCGGGGTGAAATGGCTGGGTTTTGACGGTTCCGGCCTGGTCCTGATCGCTCTGGGCGTGATTGCGGTGTCCTGGGTGTTCGGCTTTTCGTGGGCACACACGGCGCAGGGGCTGGGCGAATGGATAGCGAACCTCATCGATTCGCGACGGGAAAAACGAGAAATCGCGGAAGACCTGGCCATGGGGTTAAAAGCCTCCCGGGAGCGCGATGCGACCTTGGAAGGCGAGCGCATCGAGATTGAAGAGCAGCACCCGGTGGCGGTACTGATTGAGCCCAGACCGGCAGACATTCCCAAAAGTGAACGCGTTGCAAAGGAACGCCAGAAGCCGCTGTTCATTGAAATGCCCGACTCCAAGCTGCCGCAGGTGGACTTGCTCGACGGCGCGCTCTTGCGGCAGGAAGGCGTTGCGCCGGAAACGCTGGAAATGACGTCGAGGCTGATCGAGAAAAAACTCCGTGACTTTGGCGTCGAGGTGCGTGTGGTGGCGGCAGCGCCCGGCCCGGTAATCACCCGTTACGAGATTGAACCGGCTACTGGCGTCAAAGGCTCGCAGGTGGTCAAGCTGGCGAAGGATTTGGCGCGCGCCCTGAGCCTGGTCTCGATCCGCGTGATCGAGACCATTCCCGGCAAAAATTTCATGGCACTGGAGTTGCCCAACGCCAGACGCCAGTCCATCAAATTAAGCGAAATTTTGGGCTCGCAGGTCTACAACGACGCCAAATCCCTGCTGACGATTGGTCTGGGCAAAGACATTGGCGGCAACGCCGTGGTGGCGGACCTGGCCAAAATGCCGCACTGCCTGGTGGCCGG
>JANMBW010000197.1:0-5548 GCA_031360565.1 Polaromonas sp. | reverse complement strand
GCCTCGGGTTCGCTCGAGCCGGCCAAAACTCATGCTGCCGAGCCCCTGGCGAGCAACTCTCTCAGATCGCGTGCAAATCCTTCCAGGTCGGCCTCGATACGGTTGATGTAGCGTCCAAAGATGTTGTAGGCCAGCACAGCCGGAATCGCCACGGCGAGTCCTGCAGCGGTCATGATCAGCGCTTCGCCAACCGGGCCGGACAGCTTGTCGATGCTCATTTGACCGCTTGACGAAATGCTGATGAGCGCGTGGTAGATGCCCCAGACCGTTCCCAGCAAGCCAACAAAGGGGGCGGTGGAGCCGACGGTTGCCAGCATCACCTGCCCAAACTGCAGCTTGTGCAACACGGCATGCAAGGCATCACGCAGGACCCGGGTCAACTGCTGCGACTTGTCGCCGGCCGAGGCTAGCGTGCCAATTGCTTCTTTTTTTGTAGCAAGAATCAGCGGTAAAACTAGGGCTTCACGATCAAATGCCACCACTTTTTGACTCGCCTCATCGATCGAAGCGGATTGCCAGAAGGCCGCCAGGCTGCGCGCCACATCGCCGACTGCCCGATTGAGAAGCCAGCTCTTCCAGACAATCACGACCCAGCTGGCAATTGACATGGCCAGGAGCAACAGGGCCACCGCCACACTGACCACGCCGCCCTGCGACATCAGACTGAAGAAATTCATGCCTCCGTCACTTCAGCTGAAGCACATCAAACATGTCAAACAGGCCCGCCCGCTGGGTCGCCAAAAAACGCGCTGCCCGCAAGCTGCCCTGTGCATAGGTGGCGCGGCTGGACGACTTGTGCGAGATCTCGATGCGCTCGCCAATGCCCGCAAACAGCACGGTGTGGTCGCCCACGATGTCACCGCCGCGAATGGTGGCAAACCCAATGCTGGAGGGGTCGCGTTCGCCGGTCACGCCCTCCCTGGCGTAGACGGCGCAGTCTTTGAGATTCCGGCCCAGGGCACCGGCAATTACCTCACCCATCTTGAGTGCTGTACCGGACGGGGCATCGACTTTGTGTCGATGGTGCGCTTCGATAATTTCAATGTCATAGCCCGTGGCCAGCGCGGCAGCTGCCATTTCCAGCAGCTTGAGCGTGACGTTGACCCCCACGCTCATGTTGGGCGCCATGACAATCGCGATATCTTGGGCCGCCGCTGCAATAGCGGCTTTTTGGGTCTCTGAAAATCCGGTGGTGCCGATCACCAGTTTCACGCCCAGCGCGCGGCAGGCTGCCAGATGGGCCATGGTGCCCTCTGGCCGCGTGAAGTCAATCAGCACCCGTGCGTTTTTCAGGCCAAGCGGAAGGTCAGACTGAATCAGCACACCGCTGGCCGAACCAGTCGAAGCAGCGGCGTCATGCCCGATCGAGGGACTGCCGGCGACGTCTAGCGCGCCACAGAGTTTGCAATCATCACTTTGCCGAATCGCCTCGATCAGCATCTGGCCCATCCGGCCACTGGCTCCGGCAACTGCAATCTTGTGGGGCAGGGAACTACTGTCTTGGAGTGAAGGCGCGTTGCTCATGCCGCCACCAACTACCGTGCCACGCTTTCCAGCGGCGGGTAAGAACCGGGCTGCACCGCACCCGGTGCCGGGGTGGTCGGAGTCGCGGATGCATCAGCCGCACGCGCGGCTGTGGATTTTTCGGCGGCCTTGAGCTGCTCCGGCGTAGCCTCCAGCACTGGCACCTTGCCGAACTTGCGGGCCGAGGCGAGTTTGGCAATGAAATCGCTTTCGCTGGGCAGCGTGTCACCCTCGAAACGCTCCAGCTCGTCGCCCTTGAAGAAAAGGGTGTACTTGAAAGACTGGGTTTCGGTCTTCTGCCGCTTCAAGGTGAACACGTAATCCCATCGGTCCGAATGGAACACGCTGGCCAGCAGCGGCGTTCCTAGAATGTCCTTGACCTGAGCCCGGGTCATGCCGGCTTTGAGCAAGCCAACCTGTTCGCTCGAGATAAAGTTGCCTTGAATCACCTCCACCTTGTAGGGGGTGAGCCAGTTCACCGGGTTCGCCCCGCTGGTGCTCATGCCACCGCAGGCGCTCAAGGCCAGGCAGGCCGCGGCGGCGCAGATCTTGAGCGCCAGGGGAAGACCGTCACGATGGGTTGCAGGCATAGGTTGGGGTGTAGCGATATGATGGATCATTGTAGCGGCTGGGGTGTTTGGCCCGGGTCCGGGTTGGCGTGCAAAACGCAGGGGGCTCGCACCATACCGGCTGCTTTTCCAGAAGAGAAATCCATGAGCAATATTGACGAGCTGAAAAGTACCGGACTCAAAGCCACCCTGCCGCGCCTGAAAATTCTTGAAATCTTTCAAGCCGGCAAGCAGCGCCACATGACGGCAGAGGACGTCTTTCGGGTTTTGCTGGAAGACCGTTCCGACATTGGCCTGGCCACGGTTTACCGGGTGCTGACGCAGTTTGAGCAGGCTGGTTTGCTGAACCGGAGCAACTTTGAGTCCGGCAAGGCGGTTTATGAGCTCAACGAAGGCCAGCACCACGACCATCTGGTGTGTCTGGACTGCAGCAAGGTCGAGGAGTTTTACGACGCCGAAATCGAAAAACGCCAGCACGCGGTGGCGAAAGCCAAGGGTTTTACCATCGCCGATCACTCACTGTCGATCTACGCGAATTGCACCAAGGACAAATGCCCCAATCGCCCCGCCGCAACGGGCATCCGCAACCAGCATCACACGCATCACCACTCTTGATTTTTTAGCCGGACGAGCCGACCGAGCTAAACATCAGTTTCAGTCGTCCTGCTCCATCGCCTTGCGGTGGCGCTCGACAAAATCCAGATAGGTATTGATGCCGCGCAGTTCCAAAATGGTATTGCGCACAGCGGCTTCCACCAGCACCGCAATGTTGCGGCCAGCCTCGACCTGAATGATGACTTTGCGGACCGGAATTCCCAGCACATCCTGCGTCAGGGGCTCGTAGGGAATACGTTCGTACTCGCGTTCCAAGGTTTCCCGGCGCACCAGGTGCACGATCATTTTCAGGCGCATCTTGCGACGCACTGCCGTCTCGCCAAATATGGCCTTGATATCCAGCAGGCCGATGCCACGCACTTCCAGCAAGTTCTGCAGCAGCTCCGGGCAGCGGCCCTCGATCGTCATCTGGTTGATGCGGTAGAGGTCCAGTGCATCATCGGCAACCAGCCCGTGCCCGCGCGAAATCAGCTCCAGCCCCAATTCGCTCTTGCCAAGCCCGGATTCGCCGGTGATCAAGACGCCCAGACCCAGGATGTCCATGAAGACGCCATGCATGGACGTCCGTTCGGCAAAGTGCTTGGACAAATACGCGCGCAGCACATCGATGACAAAAGCAGCGGACTCGGGGGTGGCAAACATGGGCAGTTGCGCCCGTTCACACATCGACAGCAACATGTCGGGCGCGGTCTGGCCGTCGGCCACGATCAGCACCGGCGGCTCCAGCGTGATGATGCGCGACACGCGGCGGGCGCACTCTTCCTCGTTGGAGCCGGTCAGGTAGGCGACATCGCGTTCGCCCAGGATTTGCACACGGTAAGGATGGATGTAATTGAGGTAACCGACCAGGTCGGCGCCCGAACGTGCTGCGCGCACGGCGATTTCATCGAAGCGGCGTTCGGAAGCGCCGAGTCCGGCGACCCATTCCCACTTCAGGGTGCTGCGGTGGTCTTCAAAAAGGACATCGGCGCTGATGGCGGTGGGTTTCATGCCGACAGCTCAACCAAAACGGAAGTTCAGGCGCTGGCGGCCTGGGCTGAGCGCCAACCCGCGATCAGGCCATGCAGGGCGTCCGCGTCAGGACTGGTCTTGAGCTCTTCGCGCAAGCCACTGTCGCTCAGCATCTCGGCAATCTCGGACAAAATTTCAAGATGTTTCTGGGTTGCCGCTTCGGGAACCAGGAGAAAGATCAAAAGAGCAACGGCCTGCTCGTCCGGAGCATCAAATCCGATCGGTGCGCGCAACAGAAACACCGCCGCCATCGGCGCTTTGAGGCCCTTGATGCGTCCATGAGGAATGGCCACCCCGTGTCCTAGCCCGGTCGAGCCCAGCCGCTCACGGGCAAACAGGCTGTCAGTGATGAGCGCGCGGTTCAGGCCGTGCTGGTTCTCAAACAGCAGGCCGGCTTCCTCGAAAGCACGCTTTTTGCTGGTCGCTTCAACACTGACCAGCACTTGGGCAAGGGGCAAAATTTGCGACAGACGGTTCATAACACTCTTTAAGTCGCCGAATTATGCACTTTACGGCAGGTTTGATAACCCTGCGGCCAGAAAAAAGCCGCCAGATCATGGCGGCCGGCTGCGATGGCTAACGGGTCCCCTGCAAAAGAGGACCGCCGTGTGATCGCTTTCAGGTTGGCACCATCAGTCAGGCTTGAGCCTGATCCTGTCGCTTGACGGCGATGTGGTGATGGTCCTGGGTTTTGGTTTTATGGCGTGCGACCTGGCGGTCCAGCTTGTCGGTCAGCTCATCGACGGCGGCGTACAAATCGGCGTGAGAGCTCTCGGCAAAAATATCGCGACCCTTGACGTGCACATTGCATTCTGCCCGCTGGCGTCGCTCTTTTTCCTTCATGTTATCTACTGTTAACAGGACTTTGACGTCCACAACCTGGTCAAAATGCCGGGTAATCCGGTCGAGCTTGCTGGTGACATAGCCACGTAGCGCAGGGGTAACTTCCAGGTGATGGCCGCTGATCGTCAAGTTCATAGAAAAACTCCTCTTCAAAGACATCCAGTTGGAGCTGGGTTGAAAAAACCACCCACCCTGGACAGGCGGGCAGCGGACGGGAACAACACACTCGAATTCACTATGCGCCCAAGCTTGCCCAAAAGCAATCGTGCGTTGCACAAAAGATGAAACAGTGTGCACCCGGCCTCAGCCGGGACCACAGGGGGTTTTTAAACCATTTGCTTAGGGCTACCATTGCAGTTGCATGTCATTGGAAACCATCATCTCCTCGGCTTTAACGCCCCGGGACGATGACTGCATCGCGCTGGTTCTGATGGGTGGCGGGGCGCGAACGGCTTACCAGGCAGGCGTCTTAAGCGCCCTGGCCGACATGCTGGGCTGCAGCGGGACGGTCCTCGAGCCGGGATTTCCTTTCCAGGTTTTGGTCGGCACCTCGGCAGGTGCACTCAACGCGGCTTACCTGGCGAGCCGGGCCGATGCGGGATTGGACGCCTTCGCGCAGCTGGCCAATTTTTGGCGTACCTTGCGGTCGTCACAGGTCTACCAGCTTAAGGTTCCCGGCTGGATACGGTCGAGCCGTGTAGCCGCGGCACTCTTTTTGTCGCAGCAGGTCCGGTCGCAACAGGCCTTTTTGAACAACACACCCCTGGTCGACACCTTGCATCGGGTAATTTCACTGGACCGTATTGACCAGGCTTTTCGCAACCAGACACTGCAGGCGCTGGCGGTCACAGCATCGAGTTACACCAGCGGCGTGCACTGGACCTTCTGCCAGACGGCAGAGGGCCACCCGATGGAATCCTGGAGCCGTCCTGGCCGCCGCGCCGAATTCCAGCCCATCACGATAGAGCATCTGATGGCCTCCAGCG
>JANMBW010000480.1:0-3403 GCA_031360565.1 Polaromonas sp. | reverse complement strand
CGGCCAGTCCGGTAATGTGGGTAGATTTGCCAGCGCCGTCTATGCCTTCAAAGCTGATGAAAAGTCCTGTCACTGTCATTGACCCCGGATGAATTTATTCACGGCGCGATTGTGCTCGTCCAGGCTCGCACTGAACTGGCTGCTGCCATCACCGCGCGCGACAAAATACAAGGCCTTGGTGGCTGCCGGCTGGACGGCAGCCAGCAGCGCTGCCCGGCCAGGCATGGCAATCGGCGTCGGTGGCAAGCCGGCCCGGGTGTAAGTGTTGTAGGGGGTGTCGGTCTGCAGATCGCGCTTGCGCAAATTGCCGTCAAACGCCTCGCCCAACCCATAGATGACACTGGGGTCGGTCTGTAGCAGCATGCCGATTCGCAAGCGGTTGGTAAAAACGCCTGCTATCTGCGCCCGGTCGGCCGGCTTGCCGGTTTCCTTTTCAACAATGCTGGCCAGAATCAGGGCCTGTTCAGGTGTTTTTAAAGGTGTGTCGGGGCTGCGTTGCATCCAGGCAGCCTGGACCCGTTTGTCCATCGCCCTGGCCGCGCGCTGGAGGATGGCCAGATCGCTGGCGCCTTTGGCGTAGGTGTAGGTGTCCGGAAAGAACCGACCTTCCGGATGGAGCCCTGTCCTGCCCAGCTTTTCCATGATGTTTTCCGGGCTCAGCCCAGACGTTTCCTGGGTTAAATGCTCTGCTTTTTGTAGCGCAGCGCGCACCTGCCGGAAGTTCCAGCCTTCTACCAGCGTGACGCTTTTGAGTGCTTCTTCACCTCGCACCAACATTGAAAGAAGCCTGCGCGGCGTGCTGCCGGGGATGATTTCGTAGCTCCCCGCCTTGATGTGTCGGGCCTGACCGGACAGCCGGAACCAGGCTTGCAGCAGCAGCGGAGAGACCTTCACGCCGCTGGCGACCACGACTTCGGCAGCGGTGTCTGCGCGCATACCGGGCTCGATCTCAAGATCCAGCACCTGCGCGCCGGGCGGGAGTGTCAGGGCCATCGGCTCATGCAGCCACCACAAGCCAGCGCCAAAAACGACCAGGACGGCGGCAGTGGCGACTATCAACAGACTTGTAAAAACACGACGCACTACCACATCACTCCCTAGTCTTTCATCCCAACCGGTCACCCGCGCAAGCCAACTTTGTACGCAAGCCATGATAATTCAGCCCATGCCACCAGCCGCTGCCCCCCCCCCTCTCCACAGTCTGTCCGGGATCACTGCGCTCCCGCATTTGGGGGTGATTCGTGCCTCAGGCGCAGACGCGGCCTCGTTTTTACAAGGTCAGCTCACGCAAGACATGCAGATAGGCCCAGACGAGGCGCGGCTGGCCGCCTTCTGCAATGCCAAGGGCCGCATGCAAGCCAGTTTTGTGGTGTTCAAGCGTTCAGAGGGCGACATTTTGCTGGTCTGTAGCCGCGATATTCTGGCCTGGACAGTCAAGCGGTTGTCCATGTTCGTGTTGCGTGCCAAGGTCAAATTGAGCGACGCCAGCGCGGATTTTCAGCTGTATGGCTTGGCCGGCGATGCTATGGATAAGATAGCTATCAACGCTGGAATTCAATGGGCTAAGCTTGATATCGATGACGCAAATCTGGTCTTTTTGTATCCCGGCGCGGGCGTGGCGCGCGCTTTGTGGTGCGCGCCTGCCGGTACGCCAGTGCCTCCAGGCCCGCTACTCGATGACCAGCGCTGGGACTGGCTGGAAGTGCACTCTGGCGTCGCCATGATCACCCAGCCGATTTTTGAAGCCCTGGTGCCGCAAATGCTCAATTACGAGTCGATTGGCGGCGTCAACTTTAAAAAAGGCTGCTATCCCGGGCAGGAGGTGGTGGCGCGCAGCCAGTTTCGCGGCACCCTCAAGCGCCGGACTTATCTAGCGCACAGTGAGGGCCAAGCCGCCGTGGGGCAAGAGATTTTTCATGCCCGGGATACCGAACAGCCTTGCGGAGTGGTGGTGGCCTGCGCAGCCAACCCGAATGGCGGATGGGATGTACTGGTTTGCCTGCAAACGGCCGCTGCGGAGCATGCCGAAGGGGGCAAGCTCACCCTGGGCCAAGCCAGTGGTGCCACCCTGACCTTGCTGCCTTTGCCTTACCCGCTGCTCGACGATATTTGAACCGGGCAGCGGTTTATAAGCGAGTGAGGTAGGCCGGAGGAATCTGCTTGCGGGTGGCTTCTTTTTCCGGCTCAGGCGCCGCCTGCATGGCATTCCTGAACGATGCCAGCGCCCTGGGCTCATCCTTTTTCTGCATGGCATAAAGATTGCCAAGTTTGATCCAGCCATCGACCTGGGTAGCCGGCCATCCCTTGATGCGCAGTTCCAGGCTCCGAATAGCCATGTCGTAGTCGCCCTTTCGCATGCCCAATACATAGGCAGCGTTGACCAGGTCGATATCGTAGGTGCCCTCTTCAAGGTACTGCTTGGCCAACAGTGCTGCTTCAGGCTCCTTGCCGGTCCGGCTGAGGAGGATCACCTTCAAGGACCGGACCGAAGCGGCTTTGGGCTGAAGTTTTTCGCAGCGCAGCAAATATTCCATGGCCTTGTCGGTGTTACCCAACTGGGCATAGCCCCGCGCAATATTGGACATGATGGCCACAATGTAGGGGCGCGAGACCACCACAGACTCCCAGATCCACACCGCGTTTTTCCAGTCCCCCCACTTGGCAAGTTCATCGGCGATCATGGGGGTGATCTTTCGGTAATGGGTGTTGATCGCGATACCGTCCCGGGCGAAAGCCAGCAATTCCCTTTTGGTTTTGTCCCACTTGGGGTTGTTGACGTCGTTGGACTGCGACACCTGAAGCGACAACTTGACGGCCCGGACTATTTTTTGTTCGGTGGCTGCAGCTTGCTGACTGATGTAAGCCGTTAGCGCCAGGCAAGCGATGAGCAGGATCGCCAGCATCTGTGAGTAGGCGGGCCGCCAGGGCAGTCGCATGGCGGCCAAGGGCCCGCGGATCTGGAGCCGCGCATCGGAGCTGGCCAACACGGCCAGACTCAGGGCAAACAGACAACCGGTACTGGCCAGCCGCCAGGGAAAGCCAATGTTGCTGACAATTAAAAATGCCAGCAAGCTCGCCAACGCAATCGCCCGCATGGGGGCTTCAGCCAGACCCTCTGGGGTTCGGTTGCGAATGGTTTTCCATGCCGCAATGAGCAGATAGCCGGTTAGCGCCAGCAGGAATAGCAAACCCGTCAGGCCGTATTCGGCCAGCAGTTGCAGCACCTCGTTGTGAACGTTGTAATCAGTCTCGTGCTGCGATCCTTCTGCCTGATTAAGCGGCATCATGGCCTCCCAGGCACCCGCTCCCACGCCGGTCAGGGGTCTTGCCTCGATGATCCGGGCAGTTGCCTTCCACATCACGAGGCGCACACCAAGTGAATCGTCTTTCGCAGAAATCGAGG
>JANMBW010000477.1:0-5994 GCA_031360565.1 Polaromonas sp. | reverse complement strand
CATGGAAGAACAGATGCCCGGCTGAACCACTCCCTACCCGGGCCAGTGGTGCCAGATAAGCTTATTCCCATAAAGGTAAAACAAATCAGTCGTTTGGTTTTACGCGGCATCGCCTTACATTTCCGGGCTATGCATGAATTTGCCTTTATCTTTGCTGGTTTTGTCGTGGGTGTGGTGGTCGGCCTGACCGGTGTGGGCGGCGGCTCCCTGATGACGCCATTGCTGATCTTTGTTTTTGGCATCAAACCGCATCTGGCCATCGGCACCGACCTGCTGTTTGCGGCGTTTACCAAAATGGGCGGCACCGTCAGCCTGGCTCGTGCCAGAGTGGTGGACTGGCGCATCGTCGGCCAGATGGCAGCGGGTAGCATTCCTGCGTCACTCGTGACCCTGTATGTGCTGAATCGCCTGGGTCCTGCCAACCCGGCAACACAGGCGGTGATGACCACTACCCTGGGGCTGGCACTTCTGCTAACCGCCCTGGCGACCTTTTACAAAGCCCTGCGCGGCAAGGCTGCGCCCGCAAAAATTTCGGCTGAACTGCTGAGCGAGGCCACGCGCGCCCGTCACTGGGCGCTGCCAGTGCTGTTTGGCGCCGTGATTGGAGCCTTGGTGACGATTACCTCCGTCGGCGCGGGCGCGATTGGGGTGATCGTGTTGATGCTGCTGTACCCTGCCCTGCCCCTGCCGCGGATTGTTGCTGCCGACATTGCGCATGCGGTGCCGCTGACGCTGGTAGCCGGCCTGGGACATGCATCGATTGGCTCGGTGGACTGGTCGCTGCTGACCATGTTGCTGGCCGGCTCGCTACCCGGTATCTGGTTGGGTGCCCATCTGGTGCACAAGACGCCTGACCGGGTGATTCGCTCCCTGCTGTCCGTGCTGTTGGCCTATGCGGGCGTGAAACTAATTTCGATATAGTCAATACCCCACAGTGCGCCGGGCGGCACGCCGCCGGCCTGCCTCTTGAACCGTTTGATTTTTCGCCAGACATGTACCAATACACCGAATTTGACCGCCAGTTTGTGAAGGCCAGAGCCGAGCAGTACCGAGACCAGCTCACACGCTGGCAGGCGGGCCAGTTGCCGGAAGACGAATTTCGCCCGCTGCGCTTGCAAAACGGCTGGTATGTGCAGCGCTATGCGCCCATGCTGCGCGTGGCCGTGCCTTATGGCGAGTTGTCGAGCGCCCAGCTCCGTGTGCTGGCCAAAATTGCCCGCGAGTATGACCAGCCGAATGCGGCCTTGTTCAATGGCGCGCAGGCTGCCCAAGACAAGCTCGGCGCGATTGAACTGGCCGGTGGGAAATCGGTGCACACGCACCTGAGCAAGGGCTACGCGCACTTCACCACCCGGCAGAACGTGCAATTCAACTGGATACCGCTCGACAAATCGGCCGACGTGATGGACTTGCTGGCCAGCGTCAACATGCACGGCATCCAGACCAGCGGAAACTGCATTCGCAACATCACCAGCGACGAGCGCGCCGGTATCGCTGCCGACGAGTTGGCAGACCCCCGCCCGTTTGCCGAAATCATGCGCCAGTGGAGCACGCTGCACCCAGAATTTGCTTTCTTGCCACGCAAGTTCAAGATTGCGATTACTGGCGCGCTCGAAGACCGCGCAGCCACCGCCTGGCACGATGTTGGCCTGCACATGGTCAAGAGCGCAGACGGGGAATTAGGCTTCAAGGTGCTGGTCGGCGGCGGCATGGGCCGAACACCCATCATCGCCACCACCATCCGCGAATTTTTGCCGTGGAACCAGATCCTCAATTATCTTGAAGCCATCGTCCGGGCCTACAACCGGTTCGGTCGGCGCGACAACATCTACAAGGCGCGTATCAAGATTCTGGTCAAGGCCGAAGGTCAGCATTTTGTGGACCAGGTTGAAGCTGAATATAAGGACATCGTCGAGATAGACGGCGCGCCGCACACCATCACGCAGACCGAGTTGGACCGCGTCTCGGCGTCTTTTGTAGCCCCTGCCCCGAGCAGCAAGCGAGCTGATGCAGAAGCGAAAACCGCCACGGTTATGCGCTCTGCAGCAGAGGGCGATGTGGAATTTGCGCATTGGTTAAAGCAAAACGTTGCGCCTCACAAAAACCCTGATCTGCGAATCGTGACGCTTTCGTTCAAGCGCCTGGGTCAGGCCCCTGGCGATGCCACCGCTGAGCAAATGGACGTTGCCGCCAGCCTGGCCGACGAATTCAGCGCCGGTGAAGTGCGCGTGACCCACGACCAGAACCTGGTGCTGCCGTGGGTGCAAGGCGATCAATTGCCGGCGCTCTGGAACGCTGCCCGCCAGGCTGGCTTTGCCCGCCCCAACATTCGCCTGCTGACCGACATGATCGCCTGCCCGGGTGGTGACTTTTGCGCGCTGGCCAACGCCCGTTCACTGCCCTTGGCCGAGGCCATCACCCAGCGCTACCAGGACCTCGATGAGCTGCACGACCTAGGCGAAATCGATCTGCACATCAGTGGCTGCATCAACTCCTGCGGCCACCACCACAGTGGCCACATCGGCATTCTGGGCGTCGATAAGGACGGCAAGGAGTGGTACCAGATCACCCTTGGCGGTTCCGACGGCTCCACCCTGTCTGGCGCGCCGGCGTTGGGCAAAGTCGTGGGGCCATCGTTTTCTGCCGCAGAAGTGCCCAACGTGATTGAGGCCGTGCTCGACACCTATCGCCAGCACCGCCAGTCGAGCGCGCCTGACCAACAGGAAACTTTTATTGCGACGCTCCGCCGGGTTGGAGCCGAGCCGTTCAAAGCTGCGGCTAACGGCGCACGGTTTGCCGCGGTTGCCAAGTCAGCCGCCGAAGAGCACGCTGCGTGAAAGCCAAGTTACTATGAAATTAATAGCTAAAACCCAAGAAGATACGCTGGCTGAGGGCGCGAATGATCCAAAAATCGTGCTGCTGGCCAACGACGCCGACCCGCGGGAACTGTCGCTCGCTGGCGTCGAGCGCATCGACCTGCACTTTCCCAAATTCACCGATGGCCGCGCCTTCAGTCAGGCGTTTTTGCTGAGCCGCCGGCTCGGTTTCAAGGGTGAGATTCGGGCAACGGGCGATGTGCTGGTGGACCAGCTGGCGCAAATGGAACGCAGCGGCTTTACCAGCGCGGTGCTGCGAGCTGACCAGTCGATCGACATTGCCCAACGAGTGCTTGGCAGCTACCCCGCTTACGGCGTCGGCCGGTATCAGGGCGATGCGGTGCAGGTCAGCCCGCATTTCGTCGCGGCCACCTGAGCAGATCACAGGTCAAGCTTTAGCCTTCCCACGCCTATGAACGCCATTTCACTTTACGCCAAGCCGTCCGCAACCTTTGCGCAAAAGGTCGAGGCAAGCAAGGCGCTGCTGTTGTCAGCCGCTAAGCAGTACCCCCCGCTGACCCACGCATCCAGCCTGGGCGCTGAAGACATGGTGGTCAGTCACCTGATTGTGGATGCTGGCATCGACTGCAGTATCTTTGTGCTCGACACCCGCATGCTGCATGAGCAGACCTTGGCGCTGATCGGCCGGCTCGAAGAACGCTATGGCGTGAAAGTCGACATCTATCAGCCAGACCCTGGTGTCGCGGAAAAATTTGTTTTCGAAAATGGCCAGGATGCGATGTACAAAAGCCTGGCGCTGCGCAAAGCCTGCTGTGACTTTCGGAAAATGGAGCCGCTTGAGCGCGCCCTCGCCGGCAAGAAAGGCTGGATCACCGGTCTAAGGCGCGAGCAGTCCAATGCCCGGGCGGATGTGCATGATGTCGAGCAACAAAACCTGGTCATTGATGGTGCGCCAGTCACCCGGGCCAAGATCAACCCGCTGGCCGACTGGACGCAGGGCGACATCTGGCATTTCATTTCGGTTTACAAGGTTCCTTACAACCCCCTGCACGACGAGTTTTACCCCAGCATTGGCTGTGCACCCTGCACTCGCGCTGTGACGCTGGGCGAGGACTTCCGCTCAGGCCGCTGGTGGTGGGAGCAGGAAAGCGCCAAGGAATGCGGCCTGCATGTGGCCGGCGACCAGGCCGGACAAGAGCCGCCCGCTTTTGAATCCCTATCCCGTCTTTCCAGTATCCCGATCCGAGAAATCCCAACATGAACGCCCGCGCCGAACTCCCGATGCTGAATCAGCCTACCCACCGCCTGAGCAATGCCCACCTTGACGCTTTGGAAGAAGAGGCTATTTTTATTCTGCGCGAGGTAGCCGCCGCTTTTGAACGTCCGACACTGCTGTTTTCAGGCGGTAAGGATTCGCTGGTGCTTCTGAAGTGCGCTGAAAAAGCGTTCATAGACACAGAGCGCGGCGGAAGCATTCCCTACCCGCTGTTGATGATAGACACCGGCCACAACTTCCATGAAGTGACTGACTTCCGGGACTACCGGGCCAAACAACTTGGCGCTGATCTGATCGTGCGCAGTGTCGAGGACTCCATGGCGCGTGGCACGGTACGTCTGGCGCATCCAGGTGAGTCGCGCAACGTGCATCAGTCGGTGACACTGCTTGAGGCGATTGACGAATTTCGCTTCGACGCGCTGATCGGTGGGGCCAGGCGCGATGAAGAAAAAGCCCGCGCCAAGGAGCGTATTTTTTCGCATCGCGACGCCTTTGGCCAATGGCAGCCCAAGGCGCAACGCCCGGAACTCTGGACCCTTTTCAACACCCGTCTGCAGCCGGGCGAGCACTTCCGCGTGTTCCCGATTTCCAACTGGACCGAACTCGACGTGTGGCAGTACATCGAGCGCGAAAACATTGAGCTGCCTTCGCTTTACTATGCGCACCAGCGCACCGTGGTGGAGCGCAAGGGCTTGTTGGTGCCGGTCACTGAATTGACGCCGCTGCGCGACAACGAGCAGGCTGTTGAAAAAACCGTGCGCTTTCGCACCGTCGGCGACATCACCTGTACCTGCCCGGTGGACAGCCTGGCGGCCACCCCCGCGGAGATCGTGATCGAAACCCTGGCGGCAGATGTGAGCGAGCGTGGTGCCACCCGGATGGACGACAAGACCTCGGACGCGTCCATGGAAAAACGTAAAAAAGAAGGCTATTTCTGATGTCCACGTCATTTCTCGACCAAGCTGTGGCCCCGGAACAAGACACCCGGGCGGCCCTGCGTTTTGTCACCTGCGGCAGTGTCGATGACGGCAAGAGCACGCTGATAGGCCGTCTGCTGGTCGACAGCCGGGCCGTGCTGCAAGACCATCTGGCAGGCGTGCAGCGCGGCGGTGAGACCGATCTGGCCTTGCTGACCGATGGCCTGTCTGCGGAGCGCGAACAAGGCATCACGATTGACGTGGCCTACCGCTACTTTTCTACCGAGAGCCGTAAATTCATCATTGCAGATGCCCCCGGCCACGAGCAGTACACCCGCAACATGGTCACGGCGGCATCGAGCGCCGACGCAGCTGTCGTGCTGGTGGACGCCACCAAACTTGACTGGAATTCCCCTTTGCCCGAATTGCTGGTGCAGACGCGCCGGCACTCTCTGCTGGTGAACCTGCTGCGTGTCCACTCCATCGTTTTTGCCGTCAACAAGTTGGACGCGGTGGCCAACCCAGCGCTGGCTTTTGCCCACATCAGCGCAGCCTTGAAGCAGTTTGCAGAACACGCGCAGATTTCGGTCACAGCCATCGTGCCCGTGTCTGCCCTGATCGGTTTTAACGTGGTCGATGCCAACCCCGGCTGGTGCGATTACCAGGGTCCGAGCTTGCTGGAAATACTGGAGCATTTGCCTGCCACCCCGGCGGACACCGCGCACGCCTTCGCTTTTCCGGTGCAGTGGGTCGAGAAGTTTTCGTCCAGCAGCGACACGTCCAAAGGACGCCGCATATTCTGGGGGCGCATTGCCAGTGGCGCGGTCCAGCCTGGCCAGGAAATCACCGTGCTCCCGAGCGGAAAAACGGCCACAGTCGCACAAGTGCTTGACCACGCGCGCCGTCCCCATGCCGTTCAGGCCGGGCACAGCGCCGGGGTGATTCTGGACCGCGAACTCGACGT
>JANMBW010000462.1:0-5983 GCA_031360565.1 Polaromonas sp. | reverse complement strand
CTTTGCCGCGAAAGGGGCACAAGGTTGAGGGCCTGTCCAGCGGTTGCCCTGGGACCTGCTACCGCCGGACTTATCCATGAGGTCCCCTACCCGAACAGGAGTGAGCCATGGCTACCTACATCGCACTGTGCAACTTCACCGACCAGGGCATTCGCAGCGTCAAGGACAGCCCGAAACGCGCCGAGGCCGTCACGCAGGCGGCATCGAAATTTGGCGCAAAGATGACGCAGCTGTATTGGACACTGGGGAAATATGACCTCGTCGCCGTGATTGAAGGCCCCGACGATGCGTCGGTCGCCGCCTTCTCTTTGGCCATTTGCACGGCTGGCAACATTCGCATGCAAACCATGCGCGGATTTTCCAAGGACGAGATGACGGGCATTCTCGCCAAATTGGGCTAGCCGTCCTCAGCTGATTTTCGGCACGGCCATCCAGTAGCTACCCAGCGCTTGCACCGCTATGCGCTGGTCAAAAACCTGTTCCAGCGCGCGGTGCGTGGCGACATGGCTGCAGGCACCCTGGTGCAGTACCCTGCCCTCATCCAGGATGACCATCTCGTCGGCGCGCAGCGCGAGCGATATTTCATGCATCACGCTGACCACCGTTTTGCCGCTCGCCACCAGATCACGCGCCGTGAGAAGCCAGTCCGCCTGGTGCGGGGGATCGAGGTTGGCCAGAGGTTCGTCCATCAGCAGCACCTGAGCCTGAACCGCCAGGGCCCGCGCCAGTAGAACGCGCTGGCGCTCGCCGCCTGAGAGCTGCCCCAAAGCCCGGTCGCGCCAATCCCAGGCTTGCGTCGTGCGCAGCGCCTGTTCAACTGCTGCGTGATCTTCCAGGCTGGGCGCAGTCAGCCAGGGCTGATGCGGCAGCCGGCCCAGCATGGCGACGTCGTAAGCGGTCAGATCATCCGGCGAGGCCTGGTTTTGTCCCAGCCATGAAAGCTGTTGCGCCCGCTGACGGGACGACCATTGCGCCATGGGCTGACCCCATAAGGTGACATTGCCAGAGTGAGGTAACAGCCCTGCCAGCACTTTGAGCAGGGTGGATTTACCCGCTCCATTGGGGCCCACAATACTGGTCCAGCGGGCACGCGCAATCTCAAGTGAAATCCCGTGCAATACCTCGCTATTACCGAGGCTAGCGACCACCGATTGGGCGCTGATTGCTACTGAATCCATAGCAATTGATGCGCCACCGAGGTTCACAGCCCAGCTCCGCGACCGGTCTGCCGGTGCATCAGCCACAGTAGATAAGCGCCACCCAGGACGGCCGTCAGCACGCCAACGGGCAGTTCCAGCGGCGCCACCAGCCAACGCGCCAGAATATCGGCGACCAGCAGCAACACCGCCCCCATCAGGCTGGACAGCACGATCAGCCAGCCGTGCGTGGTCTTGACCACCGAACGCACCAGGTGTGGTGCGGCCAGCCCGACAAAGGCGATCAAGCCGGATTGCGCTACCGCCGTAGCGGTACTCAAGGCCAGCACGGCTACCAGCGCGATGCGCATTTGCGGCAAGCGCAGCCCCAGGCTTTGAGCGGTGGACTCGCCAAGCGCCAGACCATCCAGCACATGACTCATCATCCATGCAGCAAGCAGACTAACTACCAGTGCCGCAGCCATGACCGCGCAAGCCGACCAGTCCAGCAAGCCGGTGCTGCCCAACATGAACGACTGCATGGCCTGCATGATGTCGGGTGAGAGCAGCAACACGAGCGAAGTCATGGCACCGAGTACTACACCCACGACCACCCCGGCCAGCAGCAGACGCAGCGTGTGCTGCACCCCTCGGGCCAGTTGCAGCGTCAGCAGCACCGCGGCCACGGCACCCAGAAAGGCAGCGCCGTTCAGGCCGATGCGCGTCACCCATGAGGTGGCCAGCGGCGCTGCGCCCCAAAGCACCATCGCCCCAGCCACACCGAGTGATGCCCCCGATGCGCTTCCGAGCAAATACGGGTCGGCCAGCGGATTGCGAAACAGGCCCTGGGCAACTGCGCCCGCCAATCCCAGCAGGGCTCCGGCCAGCCACGCGCCAAGGGTGCGCGGCAAACGAATGTCCCACACGATCTGCAGCGACTGCGGGTCACGCTGCAGCGAGAGCACGCTGTCAAACCCTGTGCTTCCTACCGTCATGCCAGTGAACAAGAGCACGGTAGTCGCCAGCAGCAGTCCCGCGGTGAGCCAGATGGCCTGGCGTTTGTGGCGAGGGCGCGGCACACTCATGGCCGGCTGTCTTCCGCATGCTTTTCAAGGCATGCGGCCATGATGCGCGCCGCTTCCGCCATGCGCGGACCAGGGCGCACCAGCACATCCGACTCGGCCAATCCGAATACGCAGATCCGTTGCGCTTTCACCGCCTTGATGTTGCCCCACCCCGGATAAGGCACGCCGCCCGCTGCGCTGCGTTCGCCCAGCATGATCACGTCAGGATTGGCGCGCACGACAAACTCCGGGTTGAGCAGCGGAAAGGGACCCAGGTCAGCCGGAACCACGTTCGACACACCCAGCCGGGTCAGGGTTTGACCAATGAAGGAGGATTCACTTGCGCCATAGGGGCCGCGGCCAACTTCAAAATAAACCCGGGTCGCTCTGGCTTTGACAGACAAGGATTGCGCTGTCGCTGACAATTTGTCGTCAATATCGCGCCACAGCCGCGCTGCAGCCGCGTCCGGCAGTCCCAGCAGCCTACCCAAGGTCTGCAATACACGCTTGACATCCGCATGGCTTTTTGGCTCCAGCGCCACCACCGCAATACCCAACGATTCCAGCCGGCGGCTGGCGCGCGACGAGGTGGCGACCAGCACCACATCTGGCCTGAGCGCCACAATCCCCTCAATGTTGGGGTCCAGCCCGCCACCCATTTCTGGCAGCCGTTTGACGCTTTCTGGAAAGTTGGAATAGCGGTCCACACCCACCAGCCGCTGGCACCGGTCCAGGGCGCACACGCTTTCGGTCAGCGATGGCAGCATGCTGACGACCCGTTGCGGCGCGCGCGCGAAGTGCAACGTGACGCCCCGGTCGTCTACCACTTCGAGCGCCTGCGCCGGCAGCGAGGCAGCCGCCAAACCCAGCAAAGCCACACCCACACGAAATGCTATTGAAATAATAGCTACAACCTTAGTCAATACGTGGGCTATCGTCACAATGGACTCATGCGGGACAAGGCCAGACGGTCAACCATGGTCTTGAGCCCAGCGCATGATGATTTGGTGGATAAGCTCGACCCCATCGGTCAGGGCTGCAGGACCAGGTTGCAGAATGTCGGCCGACTTGATTTCAAACAGCTGGTCACTCTTGACTGCGCTGACATGCTCCCAGCCGGCGCGCGCCCGCACATGGTCTGGTCGAAACTTTCGCCCGCACCAGGAGCCCAGAATAATGTCGGGGTCACGCCCCACGATCTCTTGACCGTCAGCAATGATGCGGTCCTTGCCCATAGGCATTTTGGCCAGCTCGGGAAAGCAGTCATCGCCCCCGGCAATGCCGATTAATTCAGAAACCCAGGCAATCGCGCTGATGTGCGGGTCATACCACTCTTCAAAAAACACCCGCGGGCGGCGCTTGAGCGTGGCGGCTTCAGCTTCAATGGCGAGCAAGCGGTTTTGCATCGCCTGCATCAGCGCCAGCCCGCGCTCGGCTTGCGCCACCATGGCCGCAAGCTGGTACATCATGGAAAAAATCTCGGCCACGCTGCGCTGGTTGAAGATCGTCACCTGCACGCCATGACGAATCAGCTGCGCCGCAATATCGGCTTGCAGATCGGAGAACCCGATCACACAGTCCGGCTGCAGAGCCAGAATCTTGTCAATCTTGGCGCTTAAAAATGCACTGACTTTCGGCTTTTCCGAACGGGCGCGGGGCGGCCGCACGGTGTAGCCCGAGATGCCAACAATCCGGCGCTCTTGGCCTAGCAGGTAAAGCCATTCGGTCGGCTCTTCGGTCAGGCAGACAATGCGCTGGGGGCCATAGGCCGAGCCATCAGAGCCGCCAGCAAATGCACGCCAGTCGGTTGGCGGAGCAGATGGTTCAGGCATGACCCGGCTGGCACCGATGCGGCATGGCAAAAGCCTGCCGGCGCGTGCGGCTCACACCACAAATCACTGCAGCGGCGTCCATACCACCCCAACATAAAGGCTGCGCGGCTGCTGGTTGTAGCCATAAACCGTCTGGTATTTGGCGTCGGTGGCATTGTCGAGTCGAGCTTTTAACAACACCTCGGGAGACACTTTGTACAGGGCAGATAAGTTGAGCAAGGTATAGGACGGCAGCGTAGTGGTGATCGTAGCGAAGTTGGCGTCTGAATAAGCATCCGGACGCTCGCCGCTGTACAGCACATCGGCGCCCACACGAAGCGCGCCAAACGGGTGGGAAACGCCAGCCGACAACAAGGTGGCCGCCCGGCGTTGCAGCCTTTCGCCGGTTGCCTCGTTGACAGGGTTCTGCAGCGTCAGTCCGGCGCGTAAATCTGTCGCGCCCAGCCTGCCCTTGTACGACAGCTCGGTACCACGATTACGGGTACGGGCGACGTTGCCCAAGGTACCGAGCGTGTTGTCAAATCTCAACTCGTCCCGGATGCGGGTATCAAAATACGTGGCACGCAACAAGTGAGCGCCGTCCTCATATTGCGCACCCAGTTCGCGGCTGCGCGCCCTTTCAGGCTTGAGCAGGGGGTTGCCGAAAAATGGATCGTAAAGGTAGCCCAGTGGTGGCGCATTGAAAGCAGTCGAAAGGCTGCCCACCACTTTGACCTGTTGGCTAATGGGGTAACCGTATCCAAGATAGCTGGTCGTCGCTTCCAGGTCGCCGACCTTGTCACGCCGCAGGTTGAACTGGACATCCCCGCCGGCCAGCTTGCCTTCGACACCGCCAAAAAAGGCCATCGTGTTGCGCTGCTGGTTGTAATTGCTGCCAAAGGTCGGATCGACTGCCTCCACACGCTGCCGCTGCTGTTCCAGGCCAGCCGTCACCACCCAGCTATTGCTGAGTGCCACCGTATTGACCCAGTTGAGTACCGTCGCACGGGTCACAAAGCCGTAAAGGAAGGCGCCGTTTTTCTGATAGCGGCTTTTGTCGGACTGTTCACTCAAGCTAAGGCGACTGCGCCAATCGCCCCACTTGTTGTCTGTGAACAGGCTGATCTGGCTGAGTCTGGAAGTCGCTACATGGACATCTGTCGGCAAATCCGAGTAATAGCTGTCGTCGTAATCCGTCGTACTGTTAGCCTTGAAAACACGCAATCCAAAGCTATGGTCTTTGGTCAATTGATGGCTGGCTGCGAAGTTGATCGAGGTATTTTGATACCCGTCGGCATCCGGATTGGCACCACTGTTCTGCGCTGGGTTGACAGCGGAAAATCCTCTCGTCGTGACGCGAGACAAGTCCGCGCTCAAGGTGGTGTCACCCACCTGGGTGCTGAAGCTGCCAGTCGCCTTGCGAAAAGCGCGCGGCCCCAGTTCCAAGGACAAGCTGGCCGCTGGCCTGAGCCGGCCACCGCGGGTGAACACCTGAATCACGCCACCAATTGCCCCCGAGCCGTAAATGGCCGAGACATTGCCCCGCACAATTTCCACGCGCTCGATCTGATCCACCATCAAGTGCTCGAGACTAAGGGCGCCTGAAGCATCCTGCTTGGTCTGTGGCACGCCGTCGATCAACACCAGCGTTTGCAGCGACGGCGCACCCCGTACAAAAATCGTCGAAGGGTTACCCAAACCACCGGTCTGCGTTTTCTGCAAGCCGGCTTCGCGCTCCAGCAAACTGACCAGATCAGTCGCCTGCGACCGCTCGATGTCTTCTCGGCTAATCACCGTCGTATGCGGCACAGCAGCGCTCAGTAATTGTGAGTTGCGGCTGGCCGTGACCACCGTTTCGGTGAGCTCACGCATCGGCTGAGTTTGGGCAAAAGTCGGAACGGCAGCCGCCAAAGCCAACGGTAGTGCGGCCAGGCGCGCACGGTAAAAACACGATTTCATGGGTCAAACCTTC
>JANMBW010000508.1:0-2146 GCA_031360565.1 Polaromonas sp. | reverse complement strand
CGAAAAAGGCTACTGCTTCATCCACCTCCATCTTGAGCACGTCGCCAATGCTTTTGCCGCGCCAGGTCACTGCTAGCGTTTCGGGGTTAAAACGCGCGCCGTGGCAGGTCTCGCACAGCACTTTCACATCTGGCAGAAAGCTCATGCCGATGGTGCGAACGCCTGCACCTTCGCAGGTCGGGCAGCGGCCTTCACCGGTGTTGAAGCTGAAGCGCCCGGCGGCGTAGCCGCGGGCCCTCGCCTCCAAGGTGTCGGCAAACAGCTTGCGAATCGTGTCCCAAAAGCCGATGTAGGTGGCTGGGCAAGAGCGCGGCGTTTTACCAATAGGGGTCTGGTCGACCTCCAGCACACGGTCAACCATGCGGTAGCCTGCAATGGCCTCGCAGCCCGCCCACACTGGGTGCTTGCCTGCATCGTCTGCATCACGGCCCGCCTTGGTCGAACGCTGCATGACGGCGGCATGGACGTTGGTGAGCAGCACGTCGCGCGCAAGTGTGGATTTTCCCGAGCCTGATACGCCAGTAACGGCGACCAGGCGATAAAGCGGTACGTCAATCGTCACGCCTTTAAGGTTGTGCAGGTCGGCTTTGGTGACGGTAAGCCAGGAGGTGTGTTGGCTGATAGCGGCGGGAGCGGCATTGTGGGCGATGCTGGCTGATGCAGCATCGGCTTTCAAAGCGGCGGCTTTGAGTTTGGCTGCTTTTTGTTTGCTGATGAGTTGGCCAGAGCGTGGCGCCGTATCCGCAGGTAAAGTGGAATCTGCACCACTAGGAAGGGATCCGGCGACAGTTTCACGCCGCACGTGCAGCGGGTGGATCAGCGGACGGGCCAGATAGCGGCCGGTGAGTGATTCGGGCACGCTGGACAACTGCGCCGCACTGCCCTGCGCCACCAGATTGCCGCCGCGCTTGCCCGCGCCGGGCCCGATGTCAATGATGTTGTCGGCACGCCGAATGGTGTCCTCGTCGTGCTCGACCACCACCAGGGTATTGCCGCGCTCACTGAGCTTGCCCAGTGCCCGCAGCAAAATCTGGTTGTCGCGCGGGTGCAGGCCAATGGTGGGCTCGTCCAGAACGTAGCAAACGCCCTGCAGGTTGCTGCCCAGTTGCGCGGCCAGCCGGATGCGCTGCGCCTCGCCGCCTGAAAGCGTAGGCGCACCTCGGTCCAGCGTAAGGTAGCCCAGGCCCACGTCTTCAAGAAATTCGAGGCGCGATTTGATTTCGGGAATCAAGTCGCGTGCTATGCCCGCTTCCCGGCCAATCAAGGTCAGTTTTTCAACCCATGCGCGCACGTCGGTCACGGAAAGCCGTGCGATGTCAGATATTCCAACGCCAGCAAACTTCACCGCTCTGGCCTGCTTGTTCAGGCGTGTGCCTGCACAACCGGGGCAGGCCGTATCTAGAACGTCCTCCACCTCGGGCTCGGCAAAGCTTTGCTCGCGGCCTTTGCTATCGTCGTCGCGGACCGAATCGTCAAACACCTTGCGCTGTTCCTTGGTGAGTTTGACACCGGTGCCCACACAGTCGGGACACCAGCCGTGCTTGCTGTTGTAGCTGAACAGGCGCGGGTCCAGCTCCGGATAGGAGGTGCTGCAGACCGGACAGGCGCGCTTGGTGGAAAAAGCTTCCAGTTTGCCGATGCCCTGGGTGGGTGTACCTGCCAGCATGGCGCCCTGCAAGCCGTCCAGCGGGGCCAGCACATGCACCTGGCCCTTGCCGTGTTGCAACGCAACCGTCAGCGCCAGGCGCAAAGCCGCTTCGTTTTTCGGATCGATATGCAGGCTGGCAATCGGCAGTTCCACCGTGTGTTCCTTGAAGCGGTCAATGCGCGGAAAGCCAGTGGTCGGCAAAAACTCGCCGTCCACCCGCAAGTGGGTGTAGCCGCGTGGCCGCGCCCAGTCGGCGAGCTCGGTGTAGACGCCCTTGCGGGCTATCACCAACGGCGCCAGCAAACCGATGTGTCTGCCGCGGTAGTTTTTCAAAAGCTGCGCAGCAATGCTCTCGGCGCTTTGCGGCATGACGGCAGCGTCGTCTCGGGTGCAATGCTGAATGCCCAGCTTGACGTAGAGCAGGCGCAAAAAGTGCCACACCTCGGTCGTGGTGCCCACGGTGGACTTGCGGCCGCCGCGCGACAGGCGCTGCTCGAT